>JAYTXY010000037.1:0-3530 GCA_043742705.1 Bacteroidota bacterium | reverse complement strand
TTGTAAAAGTGCATGTAGAAAAATAATAGTTATAATTTAAAGCTGATCCGTTTGTTCCTCCGAAAACATACACTCCCGAAGAAGTGGTTCCCGAAGGAGCAGCAACGGCAACATTTTCTGCAGTCGCATTTGGCAACACCGGAGACCCAGTAAAAGTTTCAGTCGCAGGATTAAAAGAATAAACACTGTTGAAAAAAGGTCCCGCATCATTTACATAATTATCTTTTCCTCCAGTAAGATAAACTAAACCGTTTGGCGCAAGACATGCTCCAAACGAGTTGATAGCTGCCGGCATGGTAGTGCTCAAAGTACTCCAGGAATTTCCAAGGATTGAAAATTTCAAAATTGAGGTTGATGGAGTTGGCGAATTTGTTCTTCCTCCGAAAACGTAAATGTTACTTCCTACCAAAACTGCTTTGTGCTCCATTTTTGCGACAGGCATTGTCGGACCTGCAGACCATGTATCCGTTGCAATATCATAGATCTGCAATGTTTGAAAACCAACAGTCGTTCCACCACCCACCACATAAATTTTTCCACCATAACTAACAGCACTTGGCTCCCAAACATTTGTAGGAATTGGTGCAAGTGATGTCCATGAATTAGAAACTGGATTATACCTGACGTTATTATTAATAAGTGCTCCTGCTATATCACTGTAACCCGAGATCTGGTAAATCAGGTTATCAGTTCCAAGGCAGTATGCAAATCCTCTTACCGGAACGGTTGACGCAGTTCCTGTACTCCACGAATCCAGAACTGGATCATAAATATCCAGTGACGGCTGAAGAGTCGCTCCAAGCCATCCATTCCATACATATATTTTTCCGTTGGGATGATATACTGCACCTTGCTGTCTCCTTGCAGTCGGCATCACAGTTTTGGATGTCCACTGAGCAAATGCATCTCCAGAAAACAAAACCGATAGTGCAATTAATATTGCTTTCGTTTTTGTGCTTCTGTTTCGTAAAAAGAGTTTGTAAATATGTTTCATGTTCGTTGTGTTTCAGGTTAAGAAGAAATCGATGCCGGATATAAATCAGAACACACCACGTCTTATTGTTATCTCTTATCTAAAAAATAAAGAGATTCAATAAGCGTTGGCTTAAAGAGATATTAAATAGGTTGTATCCGGAATAGCTTTTGTGTTTCTAGTGTTTAAGTTTAATCATGGATTTGTTGATTTTCTAAAAAAAAATACAATAATTTACTTAGCGAATATAACCCATGAACCTTAAATTTCAAACTAATCCTGTTTTCTTTTTACCAACGGTCGGTTTTACAGGGTGAACGTCTGAAATATGTACCAATGATCTATATTACATCTCCATTAATGCACCTTTTACAACAGTAGATCGCTCGACAGAAATAATTTATTCCATCCCGTTACTGATTTTTACAAACTTACTTATCCTTCTTTCTCCATTAAATTCTGTCTTGAGAAAATAAATTCCACCACTGAGTTGCGAAGCATCCAGGACAATTTGATTTTTCCCTCCTGACAATTGTCGTGACAAAGCCTCTTTCACCTTCTTTCCTGTAAGATCACAAATTGAAATTAAAGCTTTACCTTCTTTACCCGTATTCACTGAAAGTTGTATCGATTCGCTGACAGGATTTGAAATAATTTGCTGAGAGAATTGTTGCAGAGGAGATTGTTCCTGCACTCCGACCGTTAACTGGTTCAAAGAAATTTTATACGCTCCGTTTCCGTGCGTGAATGCAACCAATGCATTATCAGCAGGAGAATGTACAAGATCAAAAACCAACACTCCTTCAGGCAATCCGTCATTGAGTGCTTCCCAGTTTAATCCTCCATCAACGGAAGCGAAAACACCAAGATCACTTCCTGCAAAGATTGAATTGGTATTCGAAGGATCAATCATCAACGTATGAAAAGGAACATCAGGAAGTGAAGCGCTCACATCGCTCCATGTATTTCCTGCATTCGTGGATTTAAAAATATGTCCGTTTCCAAATCCTGAGAAAACGATATACAACTCACGACTGTTATTCGGATTCACTGTAATTTTTCTTGGATAACGATTTGTTGGCAGTCCCGAAGAAATGTTTGTGTAAGAGAAACTTGCATTCGCACTTCTGTAAACATGCATGGATGAAGTATCTGTCGGGTTCGTTGCGAAGTAAATTGAATCAGTGTTTGAATATGAAACAGCAATCGTAAGTATTGCTCTTCCCGAATCAATGGTAGCCGGATGTGGAGCCGACCAGCCTATTCCCTGGCTTGTACTCTGCAAAAGAAAATTTGTACCTGAATAAAGCACCATATTATTAGAAGGACAGATTAGCAACGGTGCTACAAATGCTGCAGGATTACCTCCTGTCGGACTTGAGGGACTTGTATAACTCTGAAAAAAATTATTCGCACCATCAGTAGATCCAAGTATATTCAAATATGGATACGAACAAAACTGATTCAGATCATTCGTTTGATCAATGGCATTGGAAGTTCCGTCACCATTCACCATCGAGTACCAGTCTGTGGTTCCGTTGTATTGGGCAGTAGAACTTCCCTGCGTTCCTCCGATGAGATACAATGAATCCTGTGCAGAAGCTGATCCGAGATAAAATTGTGTAGTGACATATCCTTGTGTACACTCATAAAACGAATTGCCGAAATCATTGGAGCGGTATAATCCTCCGTCTGTTAACACATAGACCTTATTCGGATCAAGCGGATTCGAAATAATTTCATGAACATCTTCGTGAATGAGTGAAAGTTGGGATAGATTATTTCCGCTGTTCGTTGAACGGAATATATTCACACCACCATATAAACTTTTAGTAACATCATCTGATTTTACACAGAGTCCTTTAGAATACCATCCGTTGTAAGAGATAAAATTCACAGCAGTGTTGTTCTTTCCAGTCCATGTAACTCCTGTATCATTTGAGAAATAAATTCCTACCGTTGAATATTGATCAGCAATTGTTGCAAATAAAGTTTTCGTGTCGCCAGGATAAGCAGTGATTGCGATCCTGCCTTTGTTTGTATTCGCGGGCAATCCATTTGTCAATCGCGTCCATGTTGATCCGCTATTTGTTGTCTTATAAATTCCTTTGTTCGAGCTTGAAATATTTCCAACACCCGCATACACAATGTTCGTATCTGCTTTATCAAGTTCCATGTCCATCACCATTTGTTCCGTGAGGACATTATTCCAGTTTACTCCACCATCATCCGTCTTGTAAACTCCTTCTGTTGTCGCTGCATAAACCACGTTCGGATTAAGTGGATTGATAACCATATCCCAGATACCACGTCTTTGATTGTAGCTCCAGTTAAGACTTTGCGACCATGACACTCCACCGTCAATTGATTTTAGAATTCCAATACCGACTGTTCCGCGTGTTGGTCGTGTTACAATTCCATTTGCAGTGCTACCATACGAATACGTTTCTCCCGTACCGATGTACATCACATTTGAATTTGCTGGATCAATTGCAATGCAACTCACTCCACGCACCGGAAAACCTGTGGGAACGTAAGTCCAGGCACCCGAACCAAT
>JAYTXY010000036.1:0-16690 GCA_043742705.1 Bacteroidota bacterium | reverse complement strand
GTGTTTCACCTGACACTGTTAAGCATTACATAATTCGTCAGGTGAAACACCTGACGACACTGAAACAGATAAAATAAATCTGAAATCGAAAATCCGTAATCAGAAATTATAAGCATCCCATCTGCACATTTTCAAATCAGCCAATCTGCACATCTGCTAGTGTAGCTCCGGCAGGAATCGAACCTGCATCTGAGGTTTCGGAAACCTCCATTCTATCCGTTGAACTACGGAGCCATTTAAAAGAATCAAGACATAAGATCCAAGACACAAGATCGTCTTGATTCTTGTGTCTTATTTCTAGACTCTAATTTATTCGGGTTGCAAAGTTAATTTATCCTTGCACTTCTCCTCTATTTCCTTCCTGTTCATCAGCTCTTTTCTTGTTTCTCCTTTTACAAACATCTCTGCCTGGTCAGCGTAATGTTTGCTCATTATATTCCCTGACTGTCCGGTTGGTAAAATACTCTTGCCATTCTCAGGATCAGCAAAATCAATCACTCTTCTCATCGCCGGACCAAATTTGATTTTGTAGATACCTTCTCCGTTCAATTCGAATCCTTGTTGGTTCACCGTTTCATTTCCACCTGCAATAGGAAACGGACCTACATTAAATAATTTATCCAACGGTCTCTTTTTCCCAATAGGATGAACATGTTCAAGGATATGAACTTTTCCCCATTTCCATTCATCGGGATTTTTTCCAAGCTGCTTTTCCAATTCAGTGATTGTTTCATCAAATGAACGCTCGACAATTTCCTTCCTGGTTTCCTTACTATCTTTTGTATCGACATTGTCCCACCAAACCGAGCTGTCATTTTTCATCAACGGAGGAATGCTGTTCTTCACTACGTGCGTGGAAAGAAACCGCGCAAAATCCTTTTCTCCCATTTCATCACCCATCGCACTGAATAAGATATGATACAACAGTTTATAATAAATTGTTGGAGCAACATCATTAATTCCATGAGCTCCGTTCCAGGAACCTAAAAACTCAACAACCTTTGCATGATTTCCTGATTTATTTTTTTCTTCCTCCCTCAACAAACTCACAAGGTTCTTTGCAATTCCAATTGCATCGATTGAAACATCATCCTGTTGCATCTTTTGCATGTCAGCAAAACTGAATTTTTTATTCTCTCTCAACACCTGTGTGATTCGAACGGAACGATCTTCCGGAACATAATAGCCGGGATACAAAATACTGGCAGTCGTGTCGGGCTGGTTGTTTGCCGAATACACAAAACCATCAGGAGGATTTTCAGATTGCGGGTTGTCTTTGAAATCATACCAACCAAGCCACTCATCATTTCCCGTTGAACCATCGAGCAATAATTTTGCATTCACGTGAGCCGGACGTTTCACCAGTTTTGATGCCGTCCACCATGCAATGTTTCCTGCCACATCACCATAAATAATATTGAGTCCGGGCGCTGCAATAATTGAAGCTGCTTCACGCACATCCTGAATATTTCTTGCATGATCAAGACGATACGTTGTTTCGAAAAGGGTTGAAGGGAATTTTAAAAATGTCCATGAAGCCGAAACAGGATCTGTAGTCACATCTCTGAAATCTCCCATCACATCTGAACAAACCGGACCATGATGAGAGTTTCGTACAACGATACTTACATCAGAACTGTCTTTTACTTTGATGACTTCCGTTCTGAGTTGCAAATCTTCCCAATGATCAACAAACCAAATCTTGTTTACATGTAACGAATCTGTTTTCTCATGAAAGAAATCCAAATCATCATTTTCAAAAATTGTCAAACCCCAGGCAAGTTCAGGCGTATGACCGATTGGGGCGAATGGAAATCCTGCCAAATAATTTCCATAGAATCTAAAACCGGGATATTCGAGATGTGCTTCATACCAAACTGCGGGCTGTCCGTAACCAATGTGTGTATCATTTTCAAACAACACCTTTCCCGATGTCGATTTCTGCGGAGCGAGCGCCCAGCTGTTACTTCCAAGCCAAACGGGAATCGGAAGTTTGTCCTGGATATTTTGAAAATTGAGTGAGGATTTTTTTTCAGTACCAACCGTTTGATGAATTGAATCCATCGGATGAGAAGATGCTTTCAATGTCCCGTTCACATAATCAAGAGCAAGGTCTTTCAAATAATTATCTCCCAGTTTTTTTTGAATCTTACTCATCAATGGATCCGTCTTGAAAGCCATTTGGAAAACAAATGACATGTAATCGACAATAAGATACATGTCCTTCGCTGTGTATTTTTCTTTTTGAATTCCGATGAGGCGAAATTCCAACGGAGTTTTTCCGTTTTCGATGTATGAATTTATTCCGGCGAGATATGCCAATGCAGTTTGCTGAAACGGTTCCTTGTTATCACTTAAAAATCTCTTTGCTGATTCTTCAGCATGTTCTGCAAGTCCGAGCATTCTGAAAAATTTGTCGACATCAAGCAAACTGCTTCCAAGAATTTCAGACAATCTTCCTGCACTTACTCTTCGCATCATTTCCATCTGGAACAAACGTTCCTGTGCATGGACATAGCCAAGAGCGAAGTATGCATCTTCTGCGTTCTGACCATAAATGTGAGGCACACCGTAGTCATCAAAGAAAACGCTGACTTCCTGTTTCAATCCTTTCAACTTCAGTGAACCGGAATACTGTGGCTTTTGAGTCAACAGAAAAATGTAAACACCACCAACGACAACCAGTGTTATCACCAATAACCAGAGAAGTAATTTACCTATCAGCTTCATACCGTAAAAACTATTTTAAAAAAGAATCAATCCCTGACAAATATAAGTTAAAGCGAAGTAAGAAAATAAACGGAAACAGATTGAGAGATGAAAATGTTTGCCCATTGTAACGTAGAAACTTGATGAACTAATTTTACTTTTACCGGCAACTACTTATGTTCCGCCTGCTAGCACTATACCGCGAATCGTATTCCAACCTTCAACGGAATGTCTGGATTCTCTCCATTGCCATGTTCATCAACAGAAGCGGATCAATGGTGTTGCTTTTCACTTCACTGTACCTGACAAAAGAATTACACTTCTCCATTGCAGAAGCCGGAATCGTTATGAGTTTTTATGGAATCGGAAGTGTGCTAGGTTCGTATGCCGGCGGCTGGCTCACCGACAGGAAGAGTTTTTTCGGCATCATGATCTGGTCGCTTATCATCAGCGGATTGATCCTGTTGTTGCTCCTGGTTGTCACATCTCCTGTCAAATTAGCGATGATTATTTTTGCGTATGCATTTACCGCTGACATTTTCAGATCGGCCAACTCCGCAGCCATTGCCGTGTACAGCACACCGAAAAACCGGACACGTTCAGTTTCTCTCGTTCGCATGGCAATCAACCTGGGATTTTCAGTAGGTCCGGCAGCCGGAGGTTTCATCGCCTTGCATCTTGGTTACAAATGGTTATTTGTGCTTGACGCAACAACAGGATTTGTGGCTGCTCTGATGTTGTTCATTTATTTACCGAAGCCAGGTGAGAAAAACAAACACGCTGACTCAGCCGTGTTACAGGACAGCAGCTTTTCAGCTTACCGTGATGTACGGTATTTGGTTTTTATTTTTTTAGTGGCACTCTATGGAATCTCTTTCTTCCAGTTGTTCGCAAGTGTACCACAGTATTTCAGTACGATCTGTCATTACAATGAAGACACGATTGGTTTGTTGCTTGCGCTGAACGGCTTGCTGGTTGTCGCGATAGAGATGCCGTTGATGTTGGTTCTTGAAAAAAGAAAAAAGATTTTTCATTTTATCATTGCCGGAGTCCTATGCATTCCTGTTGCCTTTGGAATCTTAAAATTGGGAGACGGGTTCATGGTGTGGGCGATCGTCTATACGCTCATTATTACACTCTCAGAAATTTTTGCAATGCCTTTCATGATGAACTATGCGTTGTCGCGACCGAAAAAAGAAAGGCAAGGACAATACGCTGCTTTGTATTCCATGTCGTATGGAATTGCCAATATCGCAGCGCCTTTGCTTGGCTTGGGCATAGCAAGTAAATATGGTTTTGATTCGATGTTTTATTTCTTCATCGCGCTTAGTTTACTCACAGCGTTTGGTTTTATTTTGATGAGCAGGAGTCCTTTAACGAATAGCAAATTGTCCGGCAACTAATCCTGTATTCAGGTATCATTGCATCTTCCATGTTGATTCATAATCAATACTTCACAATCATCATCCTATCTTTCGCCCCTTAATAAAATTCCATGAAACATACTATCACTGCGCTATTCATCGCCATTCTTATTCTTGCCATGCCTCGTGCTTCCTATTCGTGGAGTAAGAAAGGGCA
Organism: Bacteroidota bacterium; assembly: GCA_043742705.1. GTDB lineage: Bacteria > Bacteroidota > Bacteroidia > AKYH767-A > 2013-40CM-41-45 > JAPLDA01. The sequence continues at coordinate 12,400 of JAYTXY010000036.1, read as the reverse complement.
TGAATTAGTTGCTGAAATTGCATTTCATTACCTCGATGATTCTACCAAAGCAAGAGTAGAAAAATATTTAGGAGGATTGAGTATTGAATCCGCAGCCAACTGGATGGATGATATGCGTTCAAAGTCTTCTTATGATTACATGAAAACCTGGCATTACATCAACGTTGAGAAAGGAGAAACATACACTCCTTTAGCCACAGACAGAAATATTCTCATCATTTTAAATTCTGCTATCAAAGAATTACTTCATAAAGATTCTCTTAAAGCCGAAAACATACAAATGGATCTGTATTTACTGTTCCATTTAATTGGCGACCTGCACCAACCTCTTCATGTTGGTTACGGAGTTGATAGAGGCGGCAACGACATTCATGTTTCCTTTCTTTTTAAAAGCCGTGAATCAAATCTTCACCGGGTTTGGGACGATGATATTATTGAATCAAAAAGCATATCATTGGAAGATTGCATCAAACAACACGATGCTTTTACACCTGACGAAATTCATTCGATAGAAAATATAAAAGTAAAAGAGTGGATGATGCAATCGCGGTCTCTGCTGGATTCCGTTTACAATTTCAAAAATGATTTCATAATCGGAGCCTATGTCGACAACAATGCAATCATTATTGAAAAACAACTGTTCATCGCAGGGACAAGGCTGGCAAGTGTATTGAGAGAGGCGTTTAAACGATAAATTGGTTCTGTTAAATTCAATTCGTATATCCGAATCGTTTGAGTTTATTCTCATTCTTCCGCCAGTCCTTTTCCACTTTCACAAACATCTCAAGGAAAACTTTTTTTCCAAGGAAGGCTTCAATGTCCTTTCTTGCCTGTGTTCCCACACGTTTGATTGCTTCACCTTTGTTTCCGATGATAATTCCCTTTTGCGAATCACGTTCAACAAAAATAAGCGCCCTGATCTTTATCAACTCCGTTTGCTCACTGAATTCTTCAATCACCACTTCAGTAGAATAAGGAATTTCTTTGTCGTAGTTCAGGAAAATTTTCTCGCGGATGATCTCTGCCACAAAAAAACGTTCGGTCTGATCGCTCAGATCGTCCTTGGGAAAAAATGCCGGAGCTTCCTTTAAAAGATCAAGAATAGATTCTTTGATTTTATCTACGTTAAAATCTCCAGTAGCAGAAATCGGTATCACGGCATGAGGACTCAGTTTCTTTTTCCAGCCATGAACGAGCTTATTGATTTCATCTTGTGATGATAAATCGACTTTGTTGATCACTACAATCAGCGGAATTTTAATTGCTGTCAATCGCTTCATCATCTCTTCGTCCATGTATGTTTCTTCAAGGTCGGTCATGAACAAAACTGCATCTGCATCTTCCAGAGAAGACTTTACAAAATCCATCATTTTATCATGAAGAAGATAATGCGGCTCAATGATGCCGGGAGTGTCAGAAAAAACAACCTGAAAATCATCTCCGTTCCAGATTCCTTTGATGCGATGACGGGTAGTCTGGGCTTTAGGACTTACAATGGAGAGCTTTTCGCCTAACATACGGTTCATCAGGGTTGACTTTCCGACATTGGGTTTGCCGATAATACTTACAAATCCGGCTTTGTGGCTCATGAAAGTTTTTTGGATTTTTTTAGGGGTACAAAGGAACTAAATTATATCTTTGCGCACCAATTTAAAAAAATCGATCTCAAAAATATAGTGCGGGGTGGAGCAGTTGGTAGCTCGTTGGGCTCATAACCCAAAGGTCGTCAGTTCGAGTCTGGCCCCCGCTACCACAGAAGAAAAGCGATACATTTAGTGTCGCTTTCTTTTTTAAAATCCTTTGGATTTCAGTTTACAATCAACAGAAAATGTCAAACATAGTAGCCATAGTAGGTCGCCCCAACGTAGGCAAGTCAACGCTTTTCAATCGCCTGATTGAAGCGCGCAAAGCCATCGTTGATGAGCAAAGCGGAGTGACGCGCGATCGTCATTACGGTCACGCTGAATGGACGGGCAAGCGATTTTCCCTGATTGACACCGGCGGCTATGTAAAAGGGTCTGATGATATTTTCGAAGCGGAAATCCGCAAACAGGTTGACATTGCCATCGAAGAAGCCAATGTTATTTTATTTGTCGTGGATGTGGAATCCGGTATTACAGACCTGGATGAAGCCGTGGCAAACTTCCTGAGAAAGTCAAAAAAGAAAATTTTCCTTGTTGCGAATAAAGTGGATAACAACGCGCGCAGCAATGATGCAAGCGTGTTTTACAAATTCGGTTTGGGTGAACCATATTGTCTTTCTTCGATAAACGGAAGCGGAACAGGCGACTTGCTTGATGCTATTGTTGCTGAGTTCAAAGAAGATTATGTGGATCCGAATGCAGGCTTACCAAAGTTTGCAATCATCGGGCAACCGAACGTTGGAAAATCTTCCTTGCTGAATACATTGATTGGTGTTGAACGAACCATTGTCACCGACATTGCAGGAACTACACGCGATACAATCAATCAACGTTACAGGAAATATGATCATGATTTTATCCTCGTTGACACTGCCGGACTCCGCAGAAAAGCGAGAGTAAAAGAAGACGTTGAATTTTATTCTGTGCTTCGGTCGATTCGCGCCATTGAAGATGCTGACGTTTGCATCCTGATGATTGACGCAGAACACGGACTCACTGCCCAGGATTTAGCCATCTTTCATCTCATCGAAAAAAACAGGAAGGGAGCCGTAATGGTGGTGAACAAATGGGATTTGGTGGAGGAAAAAAACAGTCAGTCCGCGAAAGAGTTTGCAGATAAGATCAAACAAAAGCTTCAACCGTTTGATGATATCCCGATTCTTTTCACATCCGTAAAAACGAAGCAGCGAATTTTCCAGGTTCTTGAAACAGCGGTTAAGGTGTATGAATGCCGGCAGCAAAAAATTCCGACTTCGAAACTCAACAAAGTCATGTTGCCGATCATTGAAGGCAATCCGCCACCGGCTCTCAAAGGAAAACACATCAAGATAAAATACATCACACAACTTCCTACTCCCGCTCCGCAGTTTGCATTTTTCTGCAATCATCCGAAGTATATCTCGGAATCATACAGGCGTTTTCTTGAGAACAAGTTGCGTGACAACTTCGATCTGAGCGGAGTTCCGATCAATATCTTTTTCAGAGCGAAGGATAAAGGGGACGAGAATTAATAAAAGCGTTAAAGATTCCTTAATAAGGAAATTTTTACGGTTTGGCTGAAAAGTAATTTTTCAATCTTTGCAACCATGTTTACCAAATGGAGTAAATTTACATTCCATTCAAAAAACTCCGGGAACCTTATGAATACTGTACTTCCATTTTTTATTCGTTTGAGCAAAGTTAAAATTCGCTTTGTTTTTTTTCTTTTCCTGCTGACAGGTTTTACTACACACGCACAAAATACTGTGACCGTTTCAGGAACAATTGAAAATCCGAAGTCCGCTACAGTCGAGTTGTACAATGATAAAATGTTCCTTGGAAAAAAAGTTGAGCAGTTGTCGTCAATCCTCAAAAGCGGGCAGTTCCAGTTTACTGTTTCGATTGATAAAGCAACTCTCGTTGAACTTGAATCCGATGATATTCATCAGAAACTTTTTCTTGAACCGGGAGATAATCTTCAACTCCAGGTGAAAAATAATGCCATCACGTTTTTGGGAAAAGGCTCTGAAAATAATTCATTCCTGAAAAAATTTTACGATCAGTTCATGTATGATTTTGAAGACACTGTGATGCAACCAAAAATTTTAAGTACAGGAGTGGATGCATTTGAGATGCTGATCTTCAACAACCGGAAAAAACAAAATGCATTCTTTAAAAGTGATCCTGCAAAAGCGAGCCTCTCTCCTGCTTTCACAGAATTCATCCAAAACACAATTACGTTTCGTTACTGGAATCTGCTCTTTTCCTATCCTATCACTAATGCCAACAATAATAATGGCTTAACGGTTACGAGTCTGCCGACTGCGATGCTTGAAGATTTTACGAAAGTACCGGTAAACAACGATGCTGCACTCATGTGTGAACCTTACCGTGAGTTTTTGAAATACTTTGTCGTTTATTTTACGTCACAGTCAAACGGTTTCAACAAGTTCAATGATTTTTCCGTTGCCGCAGAAAAAAAATTCACGCTGGCAAAAGACCGTTTAAAAGAAGGCGCTTATAAATTCTGGTTAACCCGGTTTACCATTGATGAATGCGGTCGCCTGTCAGCGTTTATGTCGAAACGGTTGTTTTCATCCTTGAAGGAAGTTGATAAGGAAGGAAGTTATGCTTCCCTTGTCAATGAAATCTGCGGTGAAAGAATGACGATGAAAGAAGAAATTAAAAAAGGAAGTCCTGCGACCGGAAATGAAGTTGCACAGAACTCGACTGATGAATTGGATTTGAGAGATGTAAAAGGCAAACATGTTTCCCTGACAGACTTCAAAGGCAAGGTCGTATACATTGATTTCTGGGCGAGCTGGTGTGGACCGTGCAGAAGGATGATGCCTTTTTCAAAACAGCTGCACGAAAATCTTTCCGACAAACAAAAAAAGCAAATCGCCTTTCTTTATATTTCCATTGATGCAGATTCCGCTGCGTGGAAAAAAGGAATTTCAGATCTTGGTATCCAGGGAATCAATGTCAACTCTCCCGGAAACTGGAATTCAAAAGCGTGCAAGTATTTTCAGATCTCGGGTATTCCGCGTTACATGATCATGAATAAGAAAGGAGAAATTGTCGACTTCAATGCAGTGCGACCTGATGATCCAAATTTGTTTGACTCCCTGCTGAAATTAGTTGATGAATAAATCTTCCTCTATAAAAAGGAATTCATCTTTAAAATCACTTCACTTATTTTTATTATCATTTTCCTGCTGATTTGCCTTTCCTACAAAGGTCTCAGCCATTGCCGAGTTACCGAGGTATTGATAGGTCATCGCTATCATCCTGTAAGTGACCACTTTCTTTTCATTATCCGTTTCGCATGCCAGCGATTTATTAAAATAAAGAAGAGCATTGTCGTAGTCCTTAAATGTTCCGTAGCAGCTTCCAAGATTTTTCAACGCATCAGCGTAACGCGGATTCGCTTGTACTGCCCGCTGAAACAAATCCATGGCCTCCTGAAATTTATTTTGCCGGAAATAAATAGTTCCCTTGTTACTTAATGTGAGCGGATCTCCGGGATTGCATTTTAGCGCCATGTCAAAACTTTGAATGGCATTTTCTATATCATTCATTTCATCATAGGCTCTTCCCAAATCACGGTACGCATCAAAATTGGAAGGATATAATTCGATTGATTTTCTGAATTCTCTGATCATCTCAGCAAAAATCGCCTTGCGCTTCAACGAGTCCGTCTCGTCTTTCAACGAAATACTTTTCAATCCTATTCCCAGAAAATAATGCGCGCGTGAACTGTTCGGAGAGTCTTTCGTTCCTGAACGATACAACGTCATATTATTTTTCCAAACGGTCTGTCGGTCAAGTGTCTTGAAGGAATACAACATGAGAATAATTATCGTTACAAGAAGCGGCTTGCTGTTTTGTTTTATGAAGTCCGCAACTGTGTTGATTTTCAAATCAGGATTTTTAGCTTTCAAAATTTTTATCAGTAGAAGAGAAACGACTAAACAAAATCCAAGAGATGGTACATACAATAGCCGATCAGCCATCACGGTTCCGATTACGAGAACGATGTTCGACACAATAAAAATGGTAGCGAGATAAAAGAGAATGCCGAAGGAAATAGTATCGCGCTTCCTGATTTGATAAATGGCAAATATGAGTAAGGCAAAATAAATTCCAAGTGAAATGAAAACCCGGTAGTCATTGAAGTTAAACAACGGGATTTCGCTGTAAGAATAATCAATGGACAGATGATTCGGAAAAACGAGGAGCAAAAGATACCTGCCAAGCACGTAGATCGCAGTTGCCAGGTGACTGAGAAAATCAGGAGCTCCTGCAATGACATTATCCAGGAACGATAGTTTTTTTGTTTGCGTGATTCCGTGAAGTACTGACGCCCTGATTCCGATATATAAGAGACCTGAACCAATGAACACTCCCGTGTTGGCAAGACTTTTACGAACTGAGAAACCATTAAAGACAAACAGGATGAGTGGAATAATTGCGATCAATGTAATCGCACTTTCTTTTGCCATCAGTGCGAGAAAAAAACCTACTGCTGCAAAAACGATTTTTGAAATTTTCTTTGACTCCACATAATCAAGCAGCCAGCCAATGCTCAAAATACCGAAGAGAAAGGAAAGAACTTCATCACCGCTTTTAATATTTGCTGTCACTTCCGTATGCACAGGATGCGCCATGAATAAAAGCGAAGCAATGAGTGCTATTGCGACATTGTTCTTAAACAGCCTGCATAATAAGTTGAAGAGTAAAAAGCCTGTAAGCGCATACAACAAAACCTGAACGAAATGAAATACTCCGGGTGAATCCGGAAAAAAGTCCCATTCGATCGCAAACATTACGAGAGACAACGGTCGGTAAAGTTCATCCGTACTTGACCAATAACCGTAACGGTACGAAGTTTTCAGCAAGGTGCCAATTCCACTGAAACCCTTTTGAACGATTGAATTCTCCTGGATCGCTGAACGATCATCCAGCGTATAAGAATAACTCACTGTTCCGATGTAAAGTAAAAAACCAATTGCAGCAACGATCAGCCCAAGTTGCCTTTGCAATTTTCTTTCAGCAGTCATCCCGGATTTTGCTTTCTGCTGAACCGCTGTGGATGATTTTTCTTTCTCTGCTTTTTCCTTCCTTGTAAGTTTTCGTTGCTGACTCATACTGCCATCAAATTTGAATCTGATAAAGGTATTTATTTTGAAGAAAAGAGTATCCGTATAAGAAACAGCATTTTAACAGGAATGAATTGATCTTATCTAAAGTCCCTTAATTAGTTTATTAAATTCCTGATTGGAACGAAGACTGCTGAATGATTCTTCATTTTCGATTTTTGATTTGTCTTTCAATCCGAGTTGGACGGCTTCTTCCAAAGCCACTACAGCTTTTTGCTGATCACCTTGTCGTGCATACATGCAAGCTTCGAGAAAAGCCCTGTCGGAAATCTCCGGATCGACAATCCGGTAGATGGCAAGAAATTGCTGAGCAGCAGGAAAATTATTTTGCTTGATTGCATTGTTAGAATACGAATACGATGCAAGCGACAAATAACTTAATAATCGTTGATACATCATTGCTTCATCACCCGTTTTCATTCTTCTCATACGACTGACTTCTTCTCTCCACCAATTCAGGTTTTTGCTCTCAAAATATTTCATATAATTTTCTTTGAGCTTGCTTTCCATTCCCAAAGTATTTTGAAGCTTTTGGATCTCCTTCCTGTAAGCATCAGATCGCTCAAGCAAGTCCATTTTTTTTTCAAACATCGAAATATCTGCAATGCCGTATAGAAAGCTTGCAAGCTGGTGGTTTATTGTGACCTGGTATAAAACATTACGTTTTGAAGACAACAATTTATTCTTCGCAGTGACAAAACTTTTTACGAGGCTGTTATCAATCGGCATGATTTGGTTTCTCATAGTTGTGAAACTGCACCAATAGAATGCATCTGCAAATGAAACCGAATCGGGCCATTCATGCTTTCCATTCCATTGAACGATTTCATGCATAATTTTTTTTTCGTTCAATACCTGATCTGAAGACATGACTTCTGTGTAATTCATATCCCGTTCTCCGGCGAAGCCAAGTGTAGAAGGAAGTTGCTGAACATTCTCAAAAGGGATCGCTGCTCCGCAAAAAATTACTGACAACAACTCAGGATGAATCGAAGCTCCCATCAGCGCAACCTTTGCTCCTCCTGAAAACCCAGCAAGTGAAATTCTTTTTGCATCCACTGAAAATCTTGCAGCTGCTTCAACGATTAAATTTCCAACAATAGCATTGGTCTCCTCAAACTGCAAACCATTTTTTGCATTGTTAGATCCCATGAGGATGTAACCAAACCATTCAGCGAGCGATTTGTACAATCCAACCGGGTAACTTCCGCTTCCATGCGGATCAAAGAAAATAATAACAGGAAATTTTAATGAGTCTGAATAATCTTTGGGAAGATAAACTGCATACGACTGAAGGGCGTTGTTCGCACAGATGACGGATGGAATTACTTCCCCTTTTTTTAACTGCTCCTTTACCTTCGGCTGTTCAATAACAGGAGAATTCGATTCTGCATTTTCTGTCTTGGAATGTTTTGCTGAACAGGAACAGAACAACACACATGACGCGAGAAAAAACCAATGCTGAGTTTTCATCATTTTATTTTTATGATTCTACAATATTAGTCAATGGCATTGACTCCGAAACAGGCTGCAGGGTATTAAATTGATCCCGATACGCTTCGCTATCGGGATTAATTCGACTAAGATTTTTGCCTCTCCGCCCAAGCTGATTGCAAAAATCAAGTCTTATTAATAAAAAAGGGACTACATGAGTCCCTCTTAATTCCTGTTTGCAGATTTTTTATTTCAATCCAAATGCCTTTTTCACTCTGGCAACGTAATCCAGTTTTTCCCAGGTAAAAAGCTCAACTTTTTTCGTGAGCTTTTTTCCGCCCGGTGTTACAAAGACCTTGGTTACCCATTTACTCTTTCTTCCCATGTGACCATAAGATGCGGTCTCGGAATAAATCGGGTTACGTAATTTCAAACGCTGTTCGATAAAATACGGGCGCATGTCAAAAATGTCCTGCACCATCTTACCGATTTTGCCGTCAGTCATTTTTACTTTTGCAGTACCATAAGTATTCACATTAATAGATGTGGGCTGCGCGACACCGATAGCGTAAGAAACCTGCACCAACACTTCTTCGCATAGTCCGGCAGCAACAAGATTTTTAGCAATGTGTCTTGTAGCGTAAGCTGCAGAACGATCCACTTTTGATGGGTCTTTCCCGGAAAATGCTCCGCCACCATGAGCTCCTTTTCCACCGTAGGTATCAACGATTATTTTTCTGCCGGTTAATCCTGTATCTCCATGTGGTCCACCGATTACAAATTTACCGGTTGGGTTGATATGATATTTAATTCTGTTATTGAAATATTTTTTGTAGTTAGGATATTTTCTCATGATGCGAGGCATCAAAATACCGATCATGTCCTTACGAATCTTGTTCGCCATTTTTGCATCCAGATCAAAATCATCATGCTGTGTCGAGATTACGATAGCATCAATACGAACCGGTTTATTGTTGTCATCGTACTCCAATGTAACCTGTGACTTTGCATCAGGACGTAAATATTTTATCTCTTTGTCTTCTCTGCGAAGCTCAGCAAGCTCGATCAGCAATTTATGAGCAAGATCAAGCGCCATCGGCATGTAGTCTCTTGTTTCATTCGTTGCATAGCCGAACATCATTCCCTGGTCGCCCGCGCCCTGATCTTCTTTCTTTTTTCTTTCAACACCCTGGTTAATGTCACTTGACTGCTCATGAATAGCTGAAAAAATTCCGCATGAATCTGCTTCGAACATATACTCGCTTCGCGTGTAACCAATCTTCTTGATCACATTACGTGCAATCGTTTGAACATCTAAATATGTTTTCGATTTTACTTCTCCGGCAAGAACAACCTGCCCTGTTGTGACGAGCGTTTCGCAGGCAACTTTCGAACTTGGATCGAATGCAAGAAAGTTATCAATGAGCGCATCTGAAATCTGATCCGCTACTTTATCCGGATGTCCTTCTGATACGGATTCTGATGTAAATAAATATGACATGTTGAGTTATGAGTTTTAAGTTTTAAGTCTTGTGTCTTGAGCTATCGCCGGGTAACTCAATTCGAGCATTCGTATATTCGTATAGATTAGTAATTCACAGAGAGCCGCAAAAGTAAAGAAATTGAATTAACTGCAAAAGCAGAAGTTAAAGCTCCTTTAATTTATTTACAAGGATATTGAGGAAATTGGTGAGTGGTTTGGAAGCCATCATTTTCATCATCGGGTTGAGATCAGCATCGAAAGCAAGCTGAACAGCGCATTGCTGCTGCAAATCATCAATCATGCAACTCATTGAAAAATCAAAAGGAGCGCTTCCGTTTTTTACAACTTTGATTAAGCTGTTCGGAGTTTTCTCCACGATTTTCATTCCCAATGTTGCCATGCCTTTTATTGTAAATGAACATTCATCAGCCGTGGATTTCCATTCCACTACTTGTTCCGGCATCAGCTTCTGGAAATTGTTGAAGTCGCTGAGGAAATCAAAAATCTCCTTTGCTGTTTTGTTGATGGTTACTTTGTCACTTTCAATTCTTGTCATTATAGCTACAAATTACTAATTTATACGAATAAACGAATTGGGAATTTTTTGTTTTTATTTCCCCCACGATTCAGGAGATTCACGCCACGCTTTCAGTGTCTTTAAATTTTTATCGTTGATGTATTTGGTATCGAGTGCTTTTTCAATCAAGGCGTCATAACCGCATAAAGAATATACCGGACACTTTTCTTTTTTGAAATTCTCCGCTGCTGTTTTAAACCCATAGGTAAAAACAGACATCATTCCGTTCACCTTGCATCCCGCATCCCGTAATGCTTTCACAGCTTTCAATGAACTCTGCCCTGTTGAAATTAAATCTTCTATGACAACAGCAGACTGTCCGGGTTTTATTTCTCCTTCAATCAGGTTTTCACGACCGTGATCTTTCGGAGATGAACGAATGTAGACAAATGGAAGTCCCATCGCTTCTGCTACCAACGCGCCTTGTGCAATGGCAGCAGTTGCAACTCCGGCAATCACATCCGGCTTTCCGAATTTTTCTTCAATAGATTTTACCAAAGCCTGGCGAATAAACGTTCGTACTTTCGGATATGAAAGAGAAATACGGTTATCACAATAGATCGGTGACTTCCAACCCGAAGCCCAGGTAAATGGCTGATCCGGTTGTAATTTTATTGCTTTTATTTGGAGCAGAAACTCTGCAATCTTTAGTGCAGTATCGTCTTTAACGGGCATGAGGCAAACATACACAGAATTTGATAATTTGATGATTAGCTGATATGAAAATTAAATATTCACTCAAAAACATTCGTAAATTCGTATTGATTCGTAATCCGTGGAATTTCATGCATACTGTTTTTATAAACGACAAGCCGCTCCATTTTATCGACACATACGATAAACAAGAACTTGAAATATCAAAACGCGGGTTGTTGTATTCCGAGAAAGACAAATCCATTGAAGAAATTATCCTCGAGTTAGAAAACACAAAAGAATCGCCTGAAGTCTTTTACCTCTCGGAAAATCCTGACGCGTCCTGGAAAATTTTCATTTCTCATTGTACGTTGATTGAAGCGGCTGGCGGATTGGTACAAAACAAAAGTGGTGAGTACCTCGTAATTTTTCGTCTCGACAAATGGGATCTTCCAAAAGGAAAAATAGAATACGATGAATCACCGGAACAGGCTGCCATTCGTGAAGTGCAGGAAGAATGCGGCATTGACGAACTTGTAATCGTTCAAAAAATTCCGCTTACGTTTCATACGTACACACTGAAGAAAAAAAGGATGCTGAAGAAAACAAATTGGTATTTGATGCAGACAAAATATTCATCTCCCCTCGTTCCGCAAAAGGAAGAAAGTATTGAAGAAGCCCGCTGGATGAATAAAAAAGAGATTGAAAAAAAAGTGCTGGCAAACACGTATGCTTCAATTGCAGATTTGCTAAAGATTTTTTTTAGTCGCGCTTAGTCTTCTCAAGAAGCCCGAAAGTCATTCCGAAGGAATCCATTCAAAAAGCAGTACAGCATTCATTTAAATAAATACCTCCTGCATACAATGAAAAATCATTCTACCGTTTTCTATCTTGACTCTTGCCGTCTTGACTCCTGTATCTAAATTTTAACCGCGTCCGGAACAAATTTAGATACATCACCATTGTACAATAAAATGTCGCGCACAATGGTAGATGAAATGTGAGAAAGTGCCGGATCAGAAACTAGGAAAACCGTTTCGATTTCAGGAGCCATGTTTTGATTCATCTGTGCGATAGCACGCTCAAATTCATAATCCGCTGAAGTTCGCAACCCACGCAGGATATAATTGGCATTTATTTCCTTACAAAAATTAATAGTAAGACCGCTGTACCGAACCACTTTTATTTTTGATTCTCCCAGGAAAACATTTTTGATAAAATGCTCGCGCCTTTCCTGTGAAAAATAATAATGCTTGTTCGTGTTGTAACCGATTCCGATTACAATTTCATCGAAGAGCGGAAGAGCACGCCTTACAATGCTTTCATGACCACGAGTGATCGGATCAAATGAACCGGGAAAGACTGCTGTTTTCATGCATTGGGAATTTGGTTATGCGAATATAGTAAAGTTCAAAGTTCTTAGTTCAAAGCTTCCAATCGATAAATTCACTTCCTCGTAACCTTTCTTAATCCTATTGTAGCTAATTGA
>JAYTXY010000035.1:0-9856 GCA_043742705.1 Bacteroidota bacterium | reverse complement strand
TAACTGCGAAAAATGGCTGCGGAAGCAGTTTCGCACGTTCATTGGTATTGAATGCAGCTCCAAGAGCGCCACAAACTTTAAGAGGACCGATAGGAGCCTGCAATTCAAATCCTATTTTCAGTATTGCATATTATGAAACTGATTCAGTATACGGTACAGATTACTACCGTTGGGTAGTCCCGGCAGGCGCGAACATCGTCAGTGGACAGGGAACAACAAAAATGACTGTTGATTTTTTAGGTGCTTCAAACGGAAATGTTGCAGTGAAAGCGGAAAATAATTGCGGTGCAAGTTCTTACGATACTGTGTATGTGATTGTAAACGGCTGCCGACTGAGTTCGGGAGTTATATCATCAGAACAAAATACTTCGATTGACTTTAAAGCTTATCCGAATCCGGCTCACGAAAAGTTGAAAGTTTCATTTCAGTCTTCAGTGAATGAAAAATATTCAGTTAAATTATTTGATATAACAGGAAGACTTGTAATCTCGGAACACAGCGAAACGATTGATGGAATGAACGGAAAAGAATTTGATCTTTCGGGATTTGCTCCCGGCATGTACACGCTTACACTTGAAAAAGGTGAAGCTGTGGAAAGAATGAAAGTGGTGATCGAGTAGATTGGTTTGGTTAGACAAGAAAGCCCTGTTCCGCAACTGCGGGATGGGGTTTTCTATTTTCAATCAGAAATTTTTTCTCAGGATTGTTTGTTCTCTGTCGGGTCCGACACTTACAATAGATATCGGTGTTTCCAATTTCTCTTCAAGCCAGCTGATATAATTTGAAAGCTCAGCAGGAAATTGTTCTTCCTTTTTCACACCCGTAAGATCTTCTTTCCATCCTTTGATTTCTTCAAACACCGGTTGTGCTTCATTGTGTACAATGTCATACGGCATGAAATCAATTTTCTTCCCGTTATACATGTAATTCGAACACGCATAAATTTTTTCAAAGCCGCTCAATACATCGGGCTTTGTCATAATCAGATCAGTAACTCCGTTGATCATGATGGCATAACGAAGAGCAGGTAAATCAATCCATCCGCATCTTCTCGGACGACCGGTGGTAGCACCAAATTCATTGCCTGCTTTTCTTAGTGCTTCTCCTGTTGCATCATTCAACTCGCTTGGAAACGGACCGCTTCCTACACGAGTACAATATGCTTTGAAGATTCCGAATACGCGATTTATTTTTCCGGGAGGAATGCCGAGTCCTGTGCAGGCTCCGGCAGTAATGGTATTCGAGCTAGTAACAAAAGGATAAGAACCAAAATCAATATCAAGTAAAGATCCTTGAGCTCCTTCTGCAAGAATGTCTTTTCCTTCTTTTATGTATTGATTGATGAGATGTTCGCTGTCAACGAAGTTGAGTTTTTTCATTGCCTCAATTCCTTCAAACCATTGAGGTTCGAGTTCATCAAGTTTGTAATCGAATTCCATGTTCTTCAGCAACTCAATATGTTTTGCGGATAACTTTTTATAGCGATCCATAAAATCTTTTGACTCAATGTCACCAACACGCAAACCATTTCTGCCTGTCTTGTCCATATAAGTTGGACCGATACCGCGAAGCGTTGATCCGATTTTCTCTTTTCCTTTGGAAGATTCTGAAGCTGCATCAAGCAGCCGATGTGTAGGAATGATAAGGTGCGCTTTTCTTGAAATGAAAAGTTTCTTGCTCACATCCACATTCATCTTCAGCAATGCATCGATTTCTTTTTTCAGTGTTACCGGATCAATCACAACACCATTGCCGACAATGTTGATGGTTCCGTCACGAAAAATTCCGGATGGAATCGTATGAAGCACGTGTTTGATTCCGTTGAACTCAAGGGTGTGTCCCGCATTCGGTCCGCCCTGGAAACGAGCTACCACAGTATATCTCGGAGTGAGTACATCAACGATTTTTCCCTTTCCTTCATCTCCCCATTGGAGACCGAGCAATACATCAACAGACATTTGTGGAGGTTGAAATTAGAAATTGAAAGTTGGAATAGAGGAGGTTGTAGTGGCGGTGAATTGAGAAAGTAAGAGTTCCCTGTTTTTTTTGTATGCATCTACATACTCTCCCACTTTCTCACCTTTACACTTTCTCAGCTTTTCAATAAAGTAAAGTATGCTAATTCTGAAACTGCTTAATTGCTGCAGGAAGATTTTCAGCAATGGTAAAAACGGTATTCAGTTTGGTGATGATAAGGAGTTCCTTGATCTTATCAGAGATACTGCATATCGATGTATCACCGCCATTCTTTCTTGACTTGGTGAGAATGTTTACGAGCACATTCAACCCGTTACTGTTCAGGTAACGGAAGTTCTCCATTGAAATCACAAAATTATTCGTGCCTTTCTGAATGAGTTCCTGAATCTCATCAAGGAGTGGAGTAGCCTGGTTTTTATCAATCAGGTTACCACTCATCTCAAGGATGGCGTAAGTGCCTTTGTTGTTGATCTTGTATGTAAAATCCATAGTACGAAGATAGATATTTCAGTTCTTATTGTATTGACATTTTCCTTTTTCTTCCAATTCACTGCATTTCCCGAATAAGTTCAGTGAATGGTGCGTAACCTTGAAGTGAAGCAGTTCTCCAACCATGCTCTGAATCTGCTGCAGGCGCGGATCACAAAACTCAAAGATGTGTTCGCAGTTTTCACAAATCAGGTGATCATGTTGTTTGTATGCAAATGATTTTTCAAAACGCGCCAGGTTTTTTCCGAATTGATGTCGCGTGATTAATTCGCTGTCGAGCAATAATTCAATCGTGTTGTAAATAGTTGCACGGCTCACGCGGTATTTTTTACTTTTCATATGTGTAAAAAGCGAGTCAACATCAAAATGCTCTTTCAGGGAATACACTTCATTCAGAATGGCAAAACGTTCCGGTGTTTTCCGGTGTCCGTTTCGTTCCAGGTATTCTGTAAAAATATTTTTCACCTTCAGTTGTATGTCTGTGTTCATGCTTTCCAGCCCTGTGAATCAAAACCCGAAGTAACAAATTTTATGTCAATTAGGAAAAAATCTGCTCTACGGAATGGAACAATGTATTGACAATTGACGTTAATAACTTATTCAAAACGAGAAGTACATTCCATCCTTTACCGTCTAATAGAATTAATTTTGTCCGTTGATTTCCTTCGTATCATGTCGACTACTTTGATTAAGCACTTAGGGAGATTTCTTTTCCTGTTCGTTTTTACTTTTTCTTTTTGCAATTCTGTTTCAGCGCAGGATAAAATTCCGCCATTCATCACTCCGGAAGCTTCAAACTGGGCGGATTCAGTGATGTCAACTCTCACACGTGATCAACGCATTGCACAACTCCTGATGATTGCTGCATGGAGCAACAAGGACTCTGCACACATTACCGAAATCAAACAACTCATCAGCACCTACGGAATAGGAGGGTTGATTTTTTTTCAGGGTGGTCCGGTACGCCAGGCATTGTTGACAAATCAGTATCAAGCTTTATCGAAAGTTCCTCTGCTGATTGGTATTGACGGAGAGTGGGGACTTGCCATGCGGCTCGACAGCACCATTCGTTTTCCGCGCCAGATGACGCTTTCAGCAATGCAGGATGAAACGATGATTTACAAAATGGGAGAGGAGATTGCGCGTCAATGCAAACGGATGGGTATTCATACTAATTTTTCACCTGATGCTGATATCAATAATAATCCAATGAATCCTGTGATCGGCAGCCGCTCTTTCAGTGATGACAGGAATACGGTCTCGAAAAATTCAATTGCTTACATGAATGCTTTGCAGAATGATCACATTCTTGCAACAGGAAAACATTTCCCTGGTCATGGCGATACAGACATGGATTCACACCTCGTCCTGCCGACTATTAAGAATTCAAAATCGATCATGGACTCGGTTGAACTATATCCTTTCAGGCAACTCATCAAACAAGGAATGGGAGGAATGATGGTTGCGCATCTCAGTGTTCCCGCCTTCGATTCAGTTCCTGCACATCCATCTACACTTTCAAAAGAAATTGTAACTGATTTGTTGCAGAAGAAAATGAACTTCAAAGGAATTATTTTTACGGATGCACTTATTATGAAGGGTGTGAGCGCGTGCTATAAACCCGGAGTTCTTGATAAACTTGCTCTGCTTGCAGGGAATGACATCTTGCTTGAATCAGAAGATGTTCACAAAGCAATTGATGAAATTCATTTGGCTGTTGAAAATTGCGAGATCACGCAGGAAGAAGTCGATGCACATGCGAAAAAAGTTTTGATGCTGAAATACTGGGTTGGACTGAATCATTATCAGCCGATCGATACTACAAGTCTTTACAACGATCTCAACAGTTCTGCTGCATTGAATCTTCAGCAGCAACTCTACGGAAAGTCGTTAACGCTCCTGTCAAACAGAGATTCAGTTATTCCTTTCCGTCATCTTGATTCTCTAAGGATTGCTTCAGTTGTTATCGGTGATATTAAAAATAATGATTTTCAGCAGCAGCTTCGCTTGTATGCACCGGTTGATTGCTATTCGATTGAACGGGATGCTCCGATGAGCGTGTTTGAAGCGAATGAAAAGTTTCTTTCAAACTATGATGTCGTTATTATCAGTCTTCATAACACGACCATGAATGCACAGAAGGATTTCGGCATTTCTGAATCTGCGCAACGCTTCATCAATACTGTGATGAAAAGATATAAAACTGTTTTTGTTGATTTCGGAAATGCCTATACTCTTTCTAAATTTCAGATGCTTCCAAAAGCGAAAGCTGTTGTGCTTGCCTATGAAGACATGCCCGTTTCACAGCGACTCGCAGCACAGTTGATTTTCGGAGGTGTTGGTTCCCCGGGAAAACTACCGGTTGCTTCTTCTTCCGTCTATCCTAAATATTCAGGAATCTCATCAACGGATCGTCTTCGCTTCACGTATTCTTTTCCTGAAGATGCAGGAATCAATGGAAAGGATTTGTGGAAAATTGACTCTATAGCTCTGAAAGCAATTGCTGCGGGCGCAATGCCGGGATGCCAGGTGCTTGTGGCGAAGGATGAAAAAATTATTTATTACAAATCATTCGGCACGCATTCCTACCAAGACACCACGCGTGTAAAGAATTCTGATCTCTACGACATTGCTTCGGTGACGAAAATTGCAGCAACCTGTCTTGCCACGATGAAACTGGTGAACGATGGCGAGTTGAACTTAAATCAGAAACTTTCCAAATATCTACCCAAACTTCAAGACTCTAATAAAAAAGGTCTTGGCCTAAGAGAAGTGCTGACGCATCAGTCCGGCTTGCAGTCCTGGATTCCTTTCTGGAAAAATACGTTGTCTGAAACCGGAGGTTTGTCTGAAGATATTTATCTAAGAAAAGAGAGTGAAGATTTTTCTGTTCGTGTTGCCGATGGAATTTACATGCGAAACAATTATCGCGATTCCATTATGCAATGGATTTGTAATTCTCCGTTGGGAGAAAAAGGAAAATATGTGTACAGTGATTTAGGACCGATCCTGATGAAAATGTTGATCGAAAAGAAAACAGCTCAGCCGTTCGATCGTTATCTTGACAAGGAATTTTATCGTCCGCTTGGATTGACGACTCTGACTTTTCTTCCGAGAAATAAATTTGAGTTGAAGTACATCATTCCGACTGAAGACGACAAAGAATTTCGCCACCAGTTGTTGCAGGGTGATGTGCACGATCCTGCTGCTGCCATGCTTGGCGGTGTTTCAGGAAATGCGGGCTTGTTTTCAAATGCAAATGATCTTGCAGTGATAATGCAGTTATACCTCAACCGCGGATTTTACGGAGGCAAACAGTATTTCAGCCAGGTGACTGTGAATGAATTCACAAAGCAACAATTTCCTAAAACTAAAAACAGAAGAGGTTTATTTTTTGACAAACCTGAACCGGATGCTCTGAAAAGCAGCCCGACTTGCAATGGCGTTTCATTAGAGGCGTTTGGTCACCAGGGTTTCACGGGAACGTGTGCGTGGGTGGATCCGAAATACAACCTGATCTACATCTTTTTATCCAACCGAGTTAATCCGAATGCAGCAAACGACAAGCTCGTGAAGATGAATGTGAGAACGGAAATTCAGCAGGTGATTTATGAGGCGATGAAGAATTAAGTTATGAGTTGTTGGTTGTTGGTTGTTGGTTGTTAGTGATATGGAGAAACCAGCCAGAATTTTTCTCTACGATTCCAATTCGTACATTCGTACAAATTCGTAATTAGTAGAAGTATGAACATCGGAATTCTTTGTTACCCCACCTTCGGAGGAAGCGGAGTGGTTGCCACAGAACTTGGTAAAGCTCTTTCTGAAAAAGGTCATCACATCCATTTTATTACCTACAGTCAGCCGGTTCGCCTCGAACATTTTTCTGAAAATGTTTCTTATCATGAAGTGAGCATTGCAGATTACCCGTTGTTTGAATATGCACCGTATGAAACAGCTCTGACAAGCAAACTAGTAGATGTCGCTTTGTTTGAGAAGCTGGATGTGATTCACGTTCACTATGCAATTCCACATGCTTCGGTTGCTTACATGGCAAAACAGATTTTAGCTGCACAAGGATACCACGTTCCTTTTGTAACTACGCTGCACGGTACTGATATTACACTCGTGGGAAAAAATCCGAGTTACGCTCCGGTTGTTACATTCGCCATCAACATGAGTGATGCGGTTACGGCTGTCTCTAAAAATCTCATGGAAGAGACGTACAATTTTTTCAAAATCTCGAAACAAATTGAAGTGATTCCGAACTTCATTGATTTACGAAGATTTAATAAACAGCCAAAAGAACATTTCAAGAAAGCGATTGCTCCCAACAATGAACGGTTACTGGTGCATGCATCAAACTTCCGTCCTGTAAAACGCGTGAGTGATGTCATAAAAATATTTAACCAGGTCGTTGAAAAAGTTCCGTCAAAACTTTTACTCATTGGTGATGGCCCTGATCGGACAAACATTGAAAAAGAATGCCGTGAATCAAAAGCGTGCGATCACATTCGTTTTCTTGGTAAGCAGGAAGCCGTGGAAGAAATTTTATCAGTGTCTGATTTATTTATTCTCCCTTCTGAAACAGAGAGTTTTGGTCTTGCTGCACTTGAAGCGATGGCATGCCAGGTTCCTGTCATATCAACAAATACAGGCGGAGTTCCTGAATTGAATGTAAATGGTGTTACGGGTTTTATGAGTGATGTTGGAGATGTAGATGACATGGCGAAAAATGCAATTTACATTCTTGAAGATGATGAACGGTTAACAAAGTTTAAACATCAGTCACTTGAACACGCAAAAAAATTTGACATCAAAAATATTCTTCCCATGTATGAGAAGGTGTATGAGAAAGTAGTGAAAGAGAGTTTAAAGTTCAAAGTTCAAAGTTGATTCTGTGCTTAACTTTGAACTAAGAACTTTGAACGTTGAACTTAACAAGTAATGAATATCCTCTACCTAAAAGCCCTCCACATTATTTTTGTTGTTACCTGGTTTGCGGGTTTGTTTTACATCGTACGGCTTTTTGTATATCACAGTGAGGCGGATAAAAAGCCGGAGCCGGAGAGAAGTATTCTCATCAATCATTTTATGATCGCTGAAAAACGACTCTGGTACGGCATCACATGGCCTTCCATGATTGCTACTTATATTTTTGGTTTCTGGATGGCGTATGAAATGTACGGATTTAGTTTCCCGGGTTGGCTGATTATGAAACTCGCTTTTGTTTTCGGGTTGACACTTTATCATTTGCAATGCGGAATCATGTTCAGCAATTACAAACAAGGAATCATAAAGTATTCTTCTTTCAAACTGCGCTTGTGGAATGAAGTGGCAACTCTTTTTTTAGTCGCAATTATTTTTATCGTTGTCCTCAAAGACCAGGGAAACTGGTTGTGGGGAATGGCAGGACTTATCATCTTCGCTGTGCTGCTGATGATTGCGATTAATGTGTATAGAAAAGTAAGGAGAGGTAAGTAAACAAGGAATTGTCAACCGTCCACAGTCGACCATGGACTAATTACTTTCTGATCAACTCAATGAATCCGTGCAACTCGCTCTTCTTCGTTTTACAAACATAGTAGTACGTTCCGTCTGAAGCATTGTCACCGGAAGTTGTCTTTCCGTCCCAATGGAAGTTTGAATCACTTGATTCATAGATTATCCGTCCCCAGCGATTGTAAATGGTAAAGCGGAATCCGTTTCCCGGACAAAGATGTTCGATGTAATACGTATCGTTCAGTTTATCATCGTTTGGAGTAAACACATTCGGAATAATACTTTTTGAATCACATGGAATAATGAGTATGCGCAAACTATCCGTTGCTTTACAACCTTGTGCATTTGTTACGGTACAATAAATATAAGAAGAATCAGGTTGCGTATTTCCATTGATGATGGCTGAAGCACCGTTGGCTAATACATCTCCGGCAGGAGTCCAGTCGTAGGAGAAAGGTGGACCTCCAAATACAGTGGTATCAAAAACAGAAGCATGAACAGTTGTCTGCTGTCCTTCAGGAATAATAACAAATGAAGAATCAATGTTGACTGTAATAAATGTCTGAACTGTCACGGAATCGTTTGTCGGATTCTTTCCAACTGCCCAACACGCAGTTCCGTCAGGGTATTGATAGCCGATAAAGAAAAACGGATGGTAGATACCATCGTGATTATAGGTATACGAAGTCAATGTATCAGGGTCTATGTCACTCACGTGACCATCACCGAAATCCCATTGATAAAATGATCCGCCTCCGAGCGTAGCTCCCGTGTAATTAACTGTTAACGGACGGCAACCTGTCAATGGGAAAAAGGAATAGGTTCCGACTGGTCCGGGAACGTTAATAAGACTGTCAATCTTTAATGTGTCTTTGCAACCTGCTCCATTCGTGACAATCAATTGAGGTGAATGGTATCCAGTAACCAGGTAATAATTTGCAGGGTTGGGAGCAGTAGAACTAAGATTCCCCGGGTAATCAAAATACCATTGATAAGTATTACCGGTACTTGTGAGGCCGGTTGATAAATTTGTGAAGTGCGCATCCACTAGTGTAACTGCACGATCCGGAAACGGATTATTCCCTCCTGTACATTGATACGTTGGCGTAACACTGTAATTCGCTGTTGGCTTAAGAATAGTCAGGCGTTTCGTAATAACACTGTCGCAACCGTTGGCGTCTGTTACGCTTACCGTGATTGTATAGGTTCCATTCGCTGTGTATGTATGCGTAAAAATTTGTGTCGTGTTTGCTATGGTTATTGAATCTTTGCTAAGATCACCATAATTGATCCGGTAGGTAACTGGAAAAACTACCTGGTTGCCGGATGAAATAGTATCACTTATTATTTCTCCCGGACAAGCAATGGTATCACCAAAAGTAAGCGTAGGTGTCGGACTTGTGATGACAATATAATTCGGCCTCACAAATGTTGCCTGGCAGTTGTTCGAATCTATAACAGTATAAATCACTGTGTACCCAAGACTATTTGGTGCCGGATATAAATGATTGATCGTTGACGCAGCCGTTGTTGCTAAACCGTTTCCAAAATTCCAGTTGTGTGTTTTAATCCCCATTCCTTCAATAGTACTTGCATCTGTAAACACTACATTCAAAGGTGCGCAACCAACATGTGGAGTTGCAGTAAACCCGGCTATTGGCCCGAGAACGTGAATGATCCTTGTTGAATCGTTTGTACAACCGTAGATGTCTGTAACTCTTAAACGAACTGTATAAAATCCTGGAGCATTGAAAGTATGACTTGGATTAACAAATGTTGAACTATTGAAAGAGCCACTTGTAGGATCACCAAAATCCCATTGATAAGGATTCGGTGGATTTGCATCTTGTGATGAGATGCCATTAAAATTTACAGTAAGCGGAAAGCATCC
>JAYTXY010000034.1:0-30035 GCA_043742705.1 Bacteroidota bacterium | reverse complement strand
GCACGACTTGTCCGCGCATTTTAAAAGAGTTAAAACCGGGCAAGGATTTCATCCTTCAAGATATTAAAACAGAGAAAATTACTCCTTCACAACTCGATGAAATGAAAAAAATGTCAGGTTCGTACGAGGCTTTGTTCAGCCGTGTCGCCTTGAAATACAGGAGCATGGGATTGAATACCATGACACTCAGCGAGAAGGATTTTAGGAAATACATCCTTGAAGAATACACTTTTCTGAAACGCCCAGTCATCATCATCGGAAAAGAAATTTTCATCGGCAACGCTCCAAAAACGGTTGCTGCCGCTCATGCAGCCATGCATTCCTGATTTAAACCGTTGCTTAACAAAATAAAATTAAATTTGTCCTTCAATAATAATTCAGTCATACTTCAATTTGATGTTGATACTCAAGTCTACGAATTACGAATTAATACTAATGTACGAATCGATGTGTATTAGTAAATTCGTAAAGATTCGTAATTCGTAGATGACAATATAATATTCAAATGGAGACACTGTCAAAAATTTCTTTTTCATGATTCGTTCGATGACAGGTTTCGGAAATGCAGTCGCAGAGTACGGTAATAAAACGCTGACGGTTGAAATAAAATCTGTCAACAGTAAATTTTTTGATCTTTCACTGAGACTTCCTTCTGCTTACAAAGAGAAAGATCTTGAGCTTCGCTCGGAACTTGCAAAAGAACTGGAACGCGGAAAAGTGGATGTAAGTATCATCATAGACTCTCCGAATGCGGAAAAGAAAACTTCAATCAATACTTCATTGGTGAAAGCGTATTACGAAGAGTTGAAAACCATCAGTCAGGATCTTAAACTGAACACATCGGATTACCTGGCTTTGATATTGAAAATGCCGGAAGTTCTCAGCACGGAAAAAATGACGGGTGATGAAGAGGAGTGGAAGCAACTAAGAAGTACGATTACCAAAGCGCTGGAAGCATTCCAGGGATTTCGAAAAAAGGAAGGTGAATCCATTGAGAAGGACATGAAGGAAAGGATCAAACAAATCGAAACCCGCTTAAAAGAAATTGAGAAGATTGAGCCTACAAGGATTACGGCTTTTCGAAAAAAATTATCCGGAAGTCTTGAAGAATTTATCCAGGCGAACAATATTGATCGTAATCGCTTCGAGCAGGAATTGATTTTTTATATAGAGAAAATTGACATCTCCGAAGAGAAGGTCCGCCTAAGAACTCATTGTGAATATTTCCTGAGCACAGTGAAAGAAGCATCTTCCAATGGAAAAAAATTAGCATTCATTACGCAGGAGATAGGACGAGAAATAAATACCATCGGATCAAAAGCCAACGATGCTTCCATACAAAAACTCGTTGTTGAAATGAAAGACGAGCTTGAAAAAGTAAAAGAACAAATCCTGAACGTTCTATAAAAATCAATAGTTTAAGTTAAACCGATGTAACATACTCTGCGAATAGCGATTCGTACATTCGTAAAGATTCGTAATTCGTAGAACATTGAAGAGAGATTTTTAAGAATAGTGATACCAGCAACATGCCAAACAAACTGATTCTTTTTTGCGGACCATCCGGTAGTGGCAAGACAACCATTGTACATCATTTGTTGAAGAAGAATCCACGGCTTTGTTTCTCTGTGTCGGCAACAACGCGCCCAAAGAGGGATATAGAGACAGACGGAATTGACTATTATTTTCTGACTGTGCAGGATTTTAAAGAAAAGATTCAGCGTGATGAATTCATTGAGTGGGAAGAAGTATATACGAATGGATTTTACGGAACACTCAAATCAGAAATAGATAAAATCGGGAATGAGGATAAGGTGGCAGTATTTGATGTTGATGTTGAAGGTGGACTAAAAATAAAAAATCAATTTGGAGAAAAGATGTTGGCGGTTTTTGTTATGCCTCCATCCATTGATGAGTTACACAAACGTTTGCACGCACGCGAAACAGAAACAGCCGAATCACTTAAAGCGCGCATCGAAAAATCAGAACACGAACTCGCCTTTGCATTACGTTTCGACAAAGTACTGATTAACGATGATCGTGAAAAGGCGTTTAGAAAAGCAGAACAATTGGTTGAAGACTTTTTGAAATAATTCATATGGCGAAAGTAATTTATGGTTGGGTGCTACGATTTGCGTATTGCGTATTGCGTATTGCGATACGGGACGAACAGAGTACAAATAGCGCATATCGCACATCGCACATCGCTTCATGAAAATCGGTCTCTACTTCGGCTCCTTCAACCCCATTCACACAGGACATCTTGTGATTGCAAGTTACATGGCAGAATTCACTGACCTCGAGCAAGTGTGGCTCGTTGTATCACCGCACAATCCGTTGAAAGCAAAACACTCGTTGTTGCAGGACTATCATCGTTTCACGCTGGTGAAAACGGGAATTGGTAGCAACAGAAAGTTAAAAGCGTCTGATGTTGAATTCAAGCTTTCCAAACCAAGTTATACCATCAACACACTCGTGCATCTCGGTGAGCAATTCCCTCAGCATCAGTTTGCGCTTATTCTCGGCAGCGATACACTGGAAACTTTTCACAAATGGAAAAACTACGAACAGATTCTTGAAGGATATAAACTATACGTGTATCCTCGTCCCGGAAGTAACGGTGGTGAACTGATGAATCATCCGCAGGTTAAAAAAGTGGATGCTCCGTTGATGGAAATCTCAGCAAGTTTTATCCGTGAAAGCATTAAGAATAAAAAAGATGTTCGTTACATGCTTCCTGAATCAGTGTGGAATTACATTGAGGAAATGCATTTTTACGAGAAGTAATCTTAAAAAAAATTATTCAACCGTTACGGATTTCGCCAAGTTCCTCGGCTGATCAACATTGCAGCCACGCATGACGGCAATGTGATAAGAAAGCAGTTGTAAAGGAATAACGGATACAAGAGGAACTAGTAAATCATCTACGTCAGGAATTTCGATTACGTAATCAGCAAGGCCTTTCACGACATCATCGCCTTCTGTGACAATGGCAATCACTACTCCTTTTCTTGCTTTTACTTCCTGGATGTTACTGACCACTTTTTCATACGAACTATTCTTCGTGGCAATTACCACGACAGGCATGTTGTCATCGATGAGTGCAATCGGACCGTGTTTCATCTCAGCTGCAGGATAACCTTCGGCATGGATGTATGAAATCTCTTTCAGTTTCAAAGCACCTTCCAATGCAACAGGAAAACCATATCCGCGACCGAGGTAAAGAAAATTGCGGACATCTTTAAATTTAGCCGCCAGTTTTTTTGTCAATGCATCCGTCTTCAATGCCCGTTCAACTTTTTCCGGAATATCTTCCAGTTCAATCAGCAGTTGATGAAAGCGTGAATCGGTAATGGTTCCGCGATATCTGGCAATTTGCAAAGCCATCAACGTAAGTACTGTTATCTGCGCGGTAAAAGCTTTTGTGGAAGCAACACCTATTTCCGGTCCGGCATGTGTGTAAGCACCTGCATGTGTTGCGCGCGGAATGGAAGACCCAACCACGTTACACACACCAAAAATGGTTGCTCCTTTTGACTTCGCAAGTTCAATCGCTGCCAATGTATCAGCTGTTTCACCGGATTGAGAAATCGGAATTACAATATCATCTTCGTAAATAACAGGATTGCGGTAACGGAACTCAGAAGCGTATTCAACTTCAACGGGAATTCGCGCGAGGTCTTCAAATAAATATTCAGCAACCAATCCTGCATGCCACGATGTTCCGCAACCGATGATGAGGATGCGTTTTGCATTGGCGAATTTATTTTCATACTCAGCAATTCCCCCAAGTCTCAAAAATCCTTTCTTGGCATCGATGCGTCCGCGCATACTGTCCCAGATCGATCGTGGCTGCTCATAAATTTCCTTGAGCATAAAATGTTCATAGCCGCCTTTCTCCAACAGTTCAAGTTTAAATTCCAGCTCTTGTATGTACGGAGTCACCTGGACGTTCTCAATGGTTTTGATAACAAGAGATCCGTCTTTGATGATTCCGACTTCTCCCTCGTTAAGATAAATTACGTTGTTGGTGTATTCGATAATCGGTGTTGCATCAGATGCAACAAAATATTCTCCTTTTTCTTTTCCGATGCCAATTACAATAGGACTTCCTTTGCGTGCGCAAATTAATTCCTCCGGATTATTTTTTGAAAGAACAACAATTGCATACGCTCCAATTACTTCCCGCAAAGCAAGACGCACGGCTTCTTCCAGGGAAACATCGCCATGTTCGTAAATGTCTTCAATGAGGTGGATGAGAACTTCGGTATCTGTATCACTTGAAAATTCATGTCCCCGTTTTTTTAATTCCGCTTTGATGGAAGAATAATTTTCAATGATGCCGTTGTGTATGATAGCGAAATTTTTCGCCTGCGAAAATTGCGGATGTGCATTGCGATCGTTGGGTTCACCGTGAGTAGCCCACCGTGTGTGACCCATGCCGAGATGTCCCGCAACATCTTTCCCTTTTGTGAACTCAACGAGCTCACTTACTTTACCTGCTTTTTTAAATACTTTGAGATCGCCATTCAGAATGGCAATTCCGGCACTGTCGTAGCCGCGATATTCAAGACGCTGCAATCCTTTGATGAGGATAGGATAGACATCTTTTTTTCCGATGTAAGCAACTATTCCGCACATGGCAGAAGGGTTTAGTGTAGTTTGGTATAGAATAAACGCAACTTCATGGGATAAGTTGTGTTCTTTGAACTTCCGATGACAACTCTGTTTCCCTGCACGACAGAACCTGTAACAACAAGGTAAAAACCATAATCTGCAATTTTACCATCGATGATCTTTTGAAGTTGACGCGCAATGTTGAACTTGTAGGTACGGTTAGTTGAACTGAGACCTCCTCCGAAATAACTGGCACCTTCAAAATAATCTGCGGGGAAATTCGATTGTCCGGCCGAATCGATAGCAACAAGAAAAAGCCGTGACGGTTGAGTATAAAGACCAACATCACCGGCTTGAACTGTAATATCCAATTCAGCTTTATTAATAACGATACTTCCCGAATCGGTAAAATGATTTAGGTAAGGAAGCGTGATCTTCGTTTTTACTCCTGCCATCGACTGAATGTAATTCAACGAATCATTAAATGTCGGATCCATTAGCTGATGGCCAACGTCCGTGGCAGTACCGTTGTAGAAATGTTCGTGGTGATTGACAGTCTGTGTGTTTGAAAAGTAAAAATCATAATGCAACGAATCTTTTGCAGTCGTTACATTGTGAAAGTACAGCGTCAACTTTGAATACGCACTGGTTAAATCGAAATAAGAAATTGCTCCTTTGCCGGAAACATTTTCAGGATCCGTTTTCACATAGAGTCCTTTAAAATAATTCACCCATGCAGAGTTGTCAGCGAAATTAGATCCTCCGTTTAAGGAAAGTAATTCAGTTGCAAGCGACATGGAAAGAGGAATTCTTAGCTGACCAGGTTGATCAACGGAATTAATACTTACATGTGTTAAAGGACTCGGAATGAAAGAATATCCGGAGGCAAGATCAACACCATCATCCGTGAACGTCTTGTTCGTGTAATACGCACTGTCAGAGAGAAAATCCTGAGTTATTCTGTAAACATGAGCGATTTGTGCAGAAGAAGTATCTCCATAATAACCTGCATAAGTCATCGAAAGAACCAATGAGTCAGCGACAAGCACATCACCGGAAGCTCCCAAAACAGGAGAGAGTCCCAATACAACCTGTCCGTAGAAACTGGCATCACTTCGCCCGAAAACAGGATCGTTACAACTACCGAGTAGTTGATATGTTACACCTTTACCGAGTAGTGTGTCTTCCTTCACTGTTGTGGTAATCAAGGAAGCCGTATCAGTATTGATAACAGAAAGCTGGTCGGAAGTTGGTTGCACTTCAAGCCCTAATTCTTCGGGATCTTTACAAGAAGAAATAAAAACGGCAAGAAGTGAAAAACACACTGCTCCTAAAAAATACTTCCTCCACGAGAACGCGGAGGAAATATTTACAAAAATGTGTTTAGAAAGAAATTGAATTTTCCTGAAAAATCTCCCTGAGGAAATTTCAGAAGACGAAGTGTTCTCCATATTAGTCAACAAGTACTGCTGATTCCTGTTCTAAGATTTCGTCATAAAAATCAGAATGCGCAGTAACGAAGTTTTCATCTTCGTCAATCGGAGAATGAGCAAGAACAGGTTTGTTAACTTTTTTCAGGAAGTTGTCAATTGAAGTGTGCTTGTCAGCGCTGCCGCGAACAATTGCATCACTCATTTTCATAGCAGCGAGACTGATGTTCACCATCGTAGGATCTTTGAAATATTTCAGATCATCGTTGGTAATTCCATCCATCTTAAGTTTTTTGGTAATGGCAGGGCTGAATTCCTCTTCCATATCCTGGTGATAGTGAGAATAAACAACTTTTGAATTCTTAAACATCGGATCGTCCTTGTAGCTGGTCTTAACAAAAAACGGAATCAAACTCGTCATCCAGCCGTGACAATGAATAATGTCGGGAGCCCAACCTAATTTCTTAACAGTTTCCAAAACACCGCGGCAGAAGAAAATCATTCTGTCTTCGTTGTCTTTGTAAAACTTCTTTTTGGCGTCATGAAACACCATTTTACGCTGAAAATATTCTTCGTTGTCGATAAAGTAAACCTGCATACGCGCACTCTGAATCGAAGCAACCTTAATAATGAGTGGATGATCGGTATCGTCAATGATGAGATTCATTCCTGATAACCGAATTACTTCGTGCAATTGATTTCTTCTTTCATTAATCAGTCCGAAACGAGGCATAAAAGTTCGGATTTCTTTCCCGCTTTCCTGAATTCCTTGTGGAAGTTGTCTTGCCACCTTTGATATTTCTGTCACTTCGAGAAACGGCATAATCTCCTGGGAAACAAACAAAACTTTTGGTTTTTTCATGGATAGGGGGATTTGATTTTAGGTACGCAAAGATACAAAGAATTCCGCTATGGCTCAAAAAATTAACAATAGACTTTGGGTTTCCGGATGATAATGACAAGCTGCAATGCTTCATTTGAATTTTGTAAATCATTGATACTAAAAGCATCATGTATTTATTTGATCTTTTAATAAATTACAGAAGCTTTTTGATAATAAATAGTCATATTTGACGACTTAAGAGCCGAAAATGATCGTTTTTGATAAAAAGAAAGATTTAATAGCTGTTCTTTCAGAGAAAAAGGCATTAAATTCCAGCATCGGTTTCGTTCCCACGATGGGAGCATTGCATGACGGACATCTTTCTTTGATCGAACGAGCAAAAGGGGAAAACGACTGCGTTGTTGCCAGCATTTTTGTAAACCCGACTCAGTTCAACAATCCTGATGACCTTAAAAATTACCCAAGAACAATTGAAACTGATAAGGTTCAATTGGATAAGGTCAAAACTGACATTCTTTTTTTTCCTTCCACGGATGAAATTTATCCGGCTCACGATACTGATACTCCAGCTTATGACTTTGGTATTCTTGAAAAAGTGATGGAAGGAAAACATCGTCCCGGACATTTTAATGGAGTCGCACAAGTGGTGTCAAAACTTTTCAGGATTGTAAATCCGGATGCAGCTTATTTTGGAGAAAAGGATTTTCAGCAACTTGCTGTTATCCGTGAATTGGTAAAGAAGATAAATGCTCCAATCAAAATTGTCGGTTGCCCCACGATGAGAGAAAGCAGCGGACTGGCAATGAGTTCACGAAACACACTTTTGTCAAAAGAAGAAAGAGAAGAAGCCTCGAAAATTTCAAAAGTATTATTTTTTATTCGTGATCACTGGAAAGAACATACTATGAATGAAATCGTTCAACGTGCGATCGAAATGATTCAACAATCAGGAATGATGCAGGTCGAATACCTGGAAATTGCAGAAGAAGAAACACTGCAATCAGTTTCGGATTGGAATTTTTCAAAACCTATCCGGAGTTTTGCTGCTGTAAAATTGGGAAAGGTTCGGTTGATCGACAATGTTCCGATTCGATAACTAGAAAAAACTTAATTATAAATAATTCTTTGTGAATCTAAGTGTTCTTCGTGTCTTAGTGGTAAAAATATAACCACTCAGACACTGAGGGCACCAAGAAACACTAAGGGTTTTGAGCAATGTTTAAACCCCTTTTGAAGTTTATAAAAGAAAAATTTAATCAGGTTCTTCCAAACCTTTATTTTCAGAAGCAGTAAAACGAACGGCAATCGTATTTCTGTGAAGACAAAACTTTTTTCAGTCATAAAATATACCCTCTTTTTGGGTATCGGGATCGCACTCCTTTTTCTTGCTTTTAAAGGAGTCGATTTAAAAAGTGCATTCAATGAAATCAAACAAACCGACATTTTCTGGATGAGTATTTCAATACTTTGTTCAGTAATTGCTTTTGTAAGCCGCGCATACAGGTGGAACATTTTGATAGAACCGCTCGGCTTTAAACCCAAACTTAAAAACACTACATACGCTGTGCTCATTGGCTACTTTGCAAATCTTGCTTTGCCAAGACTTGGTGAAGTAACACGTTGCGGCTCGTTAAGCAAAGCGGAAAAAGTTCCGTTTGATGTGTTGCTGGGAACAGTGATTGTAGAACGCGTTATTGACGTGATCAGCCTGCTCATCTGTTTTTTACTCACTGCTATTTTTGAATACGAACGACTTGGAAATTTTCTGTACGATAATCTGCTTGCTCCGCTAAAAGACAAGCTGAATCATGCAATGGGTTCGCCTTTGTTTATTGCAATCGGATTGGTCTTAATTGTTTTGGTAATTGTGTTCATCAGAATGCTCAGAAAAAATTCGGGCAAGCATGGTTTCATTTCCAAACTGGTCGCCTTGTTAAAGGGAATTCTTGAAGGATTGAAATCGGTGAGAAACATAAAACGCCCGTGGGCTTTTGTGTTTCACTCGGTATTTATCTGGGTGCTTTATTTCTTTTCATCATACGTATGCTTGTTTGCCTTGCCGGCCACCAACCATCTCGGCTGGAGAGCAGGATTGTTCATCCTGTCAGTTGGAGGAATGAGTATGTCGGCTCCTGTGCAGGGCGGAATCGGTGTTTTTCATTTGCTCATTTCACAAGGACTTTTGTTGTATTCCATTCCGCATGAGCACGGAATTGCTTTTGCAACTTTATTGCACTCAACTCAAACAATACTTGTAATTTTGCTGGGAACCATTTCCTTCGCGATGCTTTTTTTCGCGGGCAAAAAAACAACTCATGCAGGCACCACTTGATCCGATCCGCTCAAAAATTTTTGATACTGAAAATTTAAAAAGGCAACTTTCAGTGTGGAGGATTTTGTCAAAGAAAATTGTTTTCACAAACGGTTGTTTTGATATCCTTCATCTCGGTCACATTGATTATCTCAGCAAAGCTGCAAAGGAAGGAGATGTTTTAGTCATCGGAGTGAATACCGATAAATCAACATCCAATTTAAAAGGTCCGCATCGCCCGATCAACAATGAAGAACAGCGTTCGATGATTCTTGCTTCACTGCGATTTACGGATGCAGTAATTTTATTTGATGAACCAACTCCGTATGAACTGATCAAGCTTGTGCAACCTGATGTATTGGTAAAAGGCGCAGATTACAAAGCGGAGGAAATTGTTGGTTACGATGTAGTAACTGCAAAAGGCGGGAAAGTAAAAACGATTGAATTTCTTCCGGGCTATTCTACTTCGAAGATTGAGGAGAAAATCCGGAACAGCAAATAACTTAGTTTGCATTTTCGCAACCTTCTCGGTTTCTTCAACCTGTCAGGTGCTGCGCGACCTGACAGGTTGCGGTAAAGAATTTACATCTTCACAATCTTCTCCGAAAAACTTCGCTCTTTCGTTTGAATTGAAATTGTATAAACTCCTTGCGAAAGAAAAGACAAATCCACTTCCTGGTTGGTTTGTAAAATAGTTTTAGAAAAGACTAACTCCCCAAGCGAATCAAAAACTTTAAGCATTGCTTTTTCATTTTTGTTTTCCGGAAAACTTAACAACACTTTATTATTAAATGGATTTGGATAAACTGAAAGATGAATAGCGTTATCTGTTTTTTCAATTCCAAGAACTTCAGACAACGCCCGTTTCCAAACTCCGTTTCGCATAGTTGAGGCATAAATGGTTTGCCCTTCAATAACAAATGAATATACAAGTGTTCCTGTTGGTAAACCTGTATTAACCGATGTCCAGTTGCTTCCACTGTCGCTGGATAAAAAGACGCCATAGCCGGAACCTGAAAAAATAGTTGTTCCAACGACAGCAAAGCAAGAGATACTGATATTGGGAGCATTGGGTAATCCATTGTTTGCAGCCACCCAATTGTTGCCGTTATTATTAGATCTAAAGACTCCACTATTTGTACCTGCAAAAACATTTGTTCCAAAGAATCCAAATGCATGAACACCGGAATTCGTAAAGCCGTTGTTTA
Organism: Bacteroidota bacterium; assembly: GCA_043742705.1. Taxonomy (GTDB): domain Bacteria; phylum Bacteroidota; class Bacteroidia; order AKYH767-A; family 2013-40CM-41-45; genus JAPLDA01. Next base: position 19,625 of record JAYTXY010000034.1, on the reverse strand, counting down.
TTGCCGTCCAATTGCCTCCAGTGTCAGAAGAAAAAAAAGCGCCACCGTTTGCAGTCCCTGCAAATACATTTGTTCCATTGATACCTAAGGAATAAATATTTATATTCGTTAAGCCATTATTCATCACTGTCCAATTAGCACCGTCATCCTTCGATAGAAATACACCTGCGCCATTCTGTCCTGCAAAAAGGTTCACTCCTTGTGTCGCCAAAGATGAGATTGTTCCATTTAACAGACCATTATTTATTGCCGTCCAATTATTACCATTATTAGCAGATAGGAAGGCACCACCACTGCCGCCAACTAAAACATTTGCCCCGCTAATGGACAATGTAGAGAGATATGACGTGGGCAATCCGTTATTAATCGAAGTCCAGCTGTTACCATTATTATTTGTCCGAAACACCCCGCCTCCTAAAGCCGAAGCAAAAATGTCGGGTCCATTAATGGCCAATGACAAAACATAGGAAATTGTTAAACCATCATTTACCGAAGCCCAACTGTTACCGTTATTATTTGATAAGAACACTCCTCCGCCATTGCTACCGGCGAAAATATTTGTTCCAATATTTGCTAATGAAAGGACTTCAGAATTAGTCAACCCATTGTTCGCAGGAGCCCAATTGCTACCATTATTTGTTGAAAAAAATATTCCGTTGTTTGTACCTGCAAAAATAGTCGACCCACTTACGGTTAAAGAATGGATAAGAGAATTTGTGAGACCATTACTTATAGGAACCCAATTACTTCCGTTGCTTGAAGATAAAAATACTCCATTGTTGGTTCCGGCAAAGAAATTAGCACCATCAATCACCAAGGTTTTTATGAGAGGATTTGTCAGACCATTGTTGACTGGTGTCCAATTAGCACCTGTGTCAGAAGATAAAAATACACCGCTATAAGTCGCTGCAAATATATTTATCCCATTGATTGCAAATCCGTTAATCCCGCAATTATTCGGCAGACCATGATTCATGGCGATCCAACTGCTGCCACTATTGGTCGATAAAAACACGCCACTATTAGACGTTCCGGCAAAAATGTTAGTTCCCACTATCCCTATTGATTGGATAAATGAATTTGTTAAACCACTATTTACTGCTATCCAGCTGTTGCCGTTGTTTGAAGATAAAAAGACGCCAGTTACGGTCCCTGCAAAAATGTTTGTCCCGCTGATAGCAATTGCATTAATAAAAGCACTGGTTAAGCCATTGTTTTTAGCTGTCCAATTAGAGCCATTGTCTGAAGAGAAAAAAACACCTCCACCATTTGTCCCTGCAAAGATGCTTGTTCCGGAAGTAGCTAGGCAATTAATAATTCCCCCATATGGACCATTAGTTTGCTGCCATTGAGCCTCTGCATTTACTCCAAGGAATAAAAATCTGGAAATAATAATTATAAAGAATATCTTTTTGTTCATGTCACCTCTGAATGGACCCTCGTCAAAGATAAAATTTTTATGCACATTTTTGTCTGAAATACAACTTCAATGGAGTCAGATTTTGTTCATGGAAAACCTTTGTTCGAAGATTAATTATCGCATCGAAACATTTGACTTTTCTTTCTCGCTTTTTAAATTGAAATTTGCTTGCTGATATTTTAATTTCAACCTTTATCTTTTTCTGTCATGTCATTAATCAAAGCCAAAATCAAAACAGCATTTTTCTGCCAGAACTGTGGCGCGCAATCTCCGAAGTGGATCGGTAAATGTTCGTCCTGCGGAGAGTGGAATACCTACGTGGAGGAAATTGTAGGAGGATCAGAAGAAAAAAAACTCTGGAGTAAACCAACAGGAAAAAAAAGAATCGCTCCGTCTCCGCAAGCATTGTCTGGCATTTCAATTACGGATGATCATCGCATGGCAATTCCTGATAAAGAATTGAACCGTGTACTCGGAGGAGGATTGGTTCATGGATCACTTGTATTAATGGGCGGTGAGCCGGGAATCGGTAAATCAACCTTGTTGCTGCAGCTTGCATTGAAATTAAAAAATCAAAGAGTGCTGTATGTCTCCGGCGAAGAAAGCGAACAGCAGATTAAAATGCGCGCTGATCGTCTCGGAATGAAAAGCGATCAGCTTTTTGTGCTGACCGAAACATCACTTGAAAATATTTTCGCGCAACTGAGTACACTGGAACCAACACTGCTTGTCATTGATTCCATTCAGACTGTTTTCACAGAAAAGATTGAATCGTCACCGGGAAGTGTTTCTCAAATCAGGGAATGTTCTGCAGAGTTGTTGCGGTTTGCAAAAGAAACTTCCACACCCGTTTTTTTAATTGGTCACATCACGAAAGACGGAACCATTGCCGGCCCAAAGGTGCTTGAACACATGGTGGACACGGTGTTGCAATTTGAAGGCGACCGTCACCACGTGTACAGAATACTTCGTGCAACAAAAAACCGTTTCGGATCAACAGCAGAACTCGGCATTTATGAAATGCAGGGAGCAGGTTTGATAGAAGTTGCAAATCCTTCCGCAGTTCTCATCGGGAACCGCGAAGAGTCACTGAGCGGAGTTGCCATCGCAGCTACTATGGAAGGAATTCGTCCGTTGCTCATCGAAACACAAGCGTTGGTAAGCTCGGCTGTGTATGGAACCCCGCAGCGATCATCCACCGGTTTTGATTTGCGTAGGTTAAGCATGTTGCTGGCAGTTCTCGAGAAGCGTTGCGGATTCCGGCTGGGAACGAAAGATGTTTTCCTGAACATCGCAGGAGGAATTAAAGTGGAGGATCCGTCCATTGATCTTGCAGTTATTTGTGCCGTACTTTCTTCGAATGAAGACATGGCAATCAATCCGAAATTTTGTTTTGCTTCCGAGATCGGATTGAGCGGAGAGATTCGTCCTGTCACACGCGTGGAACAGCGAATCAGCGAAGCGGAAAAAATGGGGTTTGAAAAAATGATCATTTCCAAATACAATCAGAAAGGATTGGATCTGTCCCGCTTCGAAAAAATAGAAATCAAAACCGTTGCGCGGATCGAAGAAGTTTTTGAATTGTTATTCGGATAAAAATGTGAATAACAAAGTAAAAAGCCATGCGTACAACATTTGACAGCATCAAAAAATAAGTATCTTTGTTCAGTAAGAAGGAATAGTTTTAAAACGTCTGACGGAAATTTAAAATCGATATTCATCGGGGGATGAAAAAAGAAATTATTGTATGAATCCGAACGATCAGTTATTTGTGCAACTGCTTTATGTGTTCCATTCATCTGCCATGCAATCCATGGGCAAGGTTAAAAACCCGTTTACTGATAAGATCGAACGCGATATGCTTCAGGCGAAGCAGTCCATTGATATGATTGACATGATGAAAGATAAAACCAAGGGAAATCTTTCGCCGGAACTTTCCAACATCCTCGATGGATTTCTAACGGAGTTGCGTTTGAACTTTGTGGATGAAACAAACAAAGATTCCGTAAGCTCTTAATTATTCTTCACGCTACAAAAAATGGAAACACAGGACAAAAACAAACCAGATCTCCAGGAACAAGGACCCAAAAAGGGAATTGTGATCATTGTTATCACCATTCTTCTTGGAACAAACGGATTGTTACTCTGGCAGTTTTTCGAGAAGAAGAGTAATCTGGATCTCGCCAACCAAACCATCATTACTACCAATGCGGAGAAGGATGCGTTGGAATCGCAGTTGAATAAAGTCAGCGCTGAATATGAAAAGACAAAGGCTGAAAACACAAGTCTCCAGGGACAGCTTTCAGAAAAGGACGATGAGATTAAATCGAAAGTTGCTGAAATAAAAAAATTAATTGCAATCGGTGGTCCGGCTCAGATTGCAAAAGCAAAAGCTGAACTTGCCAGGTTGAAAGAAATGAATGCCGTTTACCTCACACACATTGATTCGCTGAACAGGGTGAACGCCAAACTTCAATCTGAAAATTCTGACCTGAGCAGCAACCTCAGTTCTGAAAAGTCAAAAGTTGAAAATCTTTCTTCTGAAAATTCAAAGCTTGCTTCTAAAGTAGCGGCTGGCTCTGTCCTGAGAGCATTCGATATCGCTACCGAGGCGGTACGATTTAAATCAAACGGTAAGGAATCGATTGTTACCAAAGCCAAACAAGTTCAGAGAATCAAAACAAGGTTTGTTGTCGGAGAAAATAAAATACTTGAAAAAGGGCCTATTGATATTTATGTGCGCGTATTAGGTCCCGACGGGGCTGCCATGTCAACCGGACAGGAAACGTTCATGAGCAATGGTGAAGCGCTTGTTTACACTGCGAAGCAAGCCATTGATTATGACAACACCGACAAACCCGTGGAAATATTCTGGGCGACAGGAAGCAATTTCACGAAAGGAAAATACAATGTTGAATTGTATCAGTCAGGAACGCTAATTGGTAAATCGGCCATTGAATTAAAATGATGTTTGACTGATCGTGCTTCCCGACTCTGAAAAACATTAGAATGTTATTTGTAGGGTTCGTACTCTTTTAACAGCGCATCAATTTTCTTATTCCATTCTTCTTGTTTTTCTTCAATGCGGCTGTGGTTTGTTTCGTTGTCGTATTGATCCTGCATCTTCCTGTATCTTTCAGTTACCTCGGTGGTGATGAGTTTTGTTTGTGCAGCAAAAGTCGCAGCGGTGAAATGAACCTGTTTCAACTTTTTTCTGAGTTCACGCTTGCCGGCTTCTGCCAAATCAAAATGCCGTTGTTCATGATTGAGAAGAGGAGCAATTTCCTTTCCGGGTCTTACCCACGATTTACTTTTAATGAAAAAGCAGACTACATGCGACTCCACCTCGAACCGGCTTCCGACTCCGAATGATTCAAACTGGGTTTGATTCGAAGTGTACGTCAGAGCATCTGCAGGATCATCTTCAACAGCAGGGCCTTTAAAATCATTCCAGGTAAGTTTACCGTCTTCACTCCATGGAATACTGTCACTTTCTGAGGAACCTGCATCCAGGACAGATGTCGATGAATCATTCTTGCTGTATTGATATTTGTAATTGTCAAAAGCAGCAAGCGCCTGTTGTGTAGCGCGGATAAAGTTTTTTCGTGTTTCGTTGGCGGAAGGAGAAAATTGCGTGGTGGCTTCACAGCGTAACACGGTATCATTTTTACAATTCAAAAATAAAATGAAGACAAGAGAATAATTCTTTCCCAACTTTGATGTCGTATTATTAATGAGACAATGCAACATGCCGCACCGGTTTTTCATGATATCCCGTGGAATTGTATTTTCGTCAAGATAAACCGGAATGCCACTGGAAGAAAGTTTTTCTACTGCTGTTTTCCGGATGTCATAAATATCCGTCTTCCCTTTTCCGTAATTGAGCTGTGGAATAAAAACAGATTGATAAGCGTTTAATACTTCATGTGACTGAGCATACGAAAAGAATGCCGCTATGAAGCTTGCAACCAAACACAAAAATATTTTCTTCATGACTTTTTTAAGAGCTGCAAATATCGTGAACAAATTTTTTAACCAACAAGATTAAAACACACATCCCAACTGCACGACAAAAGTTCGCGGTGGCTGCATATCGGAAGGGCGTTGCATAAAGACATAGTTGAAAACATTTTTGCAGATGAAAGAAAGTTTCAGTGTCGGATTAAATTGAAAAGACGTTCGCATGTCATACACCATATCTCCCGTTTTATGACTTGCACGGTAATGCGACACGCCCGGCGTGATCAATGATCCCAGGAAACGATCAACAAATAATTTATCAATGTTTTTCATAAAGCTATTGTAACGCACGCTCACTCCAAAAGATAATTTCTTATACCCGATTTCAACATCTGCTTTTACAAGATGATTAAACCTGTATTTTAAAAAATCACTGGAGTCGCTGCCCAGATAAATGGTGCTGTCATAAGGAAGGGAAGATAATCTACGATAACTGGAATCAAAACGAATCTGCCGTGGATCCATGTATGTGTATCCCGCCAGCACCGTAACATTTAGTGGTCCGATCATGCCGCTTCCGGAAAGTGAAAAGTCCAGCCCTTTGATGCGCGTGTCTCCGGTGTTGAATGCTTTGAAACCAAGTCCGATTAACGGATCGGAAGGAAGTCCCCATTGTCCGAATACAAACTCCACCATGTTTTTATATTCCGTTAGAAACCCCGCAACATCTACGTATCCTTTCCATCCGCCAATTTTAATTCCTTGCATGATGCCTGCTTCCGTTGAAAATCCTTTTTCGGATTGCACGGAATCATTCGGATAGATGGCCAGACTTCCCACCAATGTCCTGATAAATTTTTCTGCGACAGCAGGATAGCGATATCCTTGTCCGTACGAAGCGCGGAAATACGTTTCTCCGAAAATGTGATAATTTATTCCCGCACGTGTTACAGGAATAAATTCATCGGAAACATTGTCGATACTGTATTTTTCCAGTCGTCCGCCCAACGAAATTCCAAGGTTCCATATTTTTATGTCAGCTTGTGCATAGAATGCGAGATTTTTTCCATCGTGATCATTGTATAGTTCACTTCGTACTTTTGAAAAAGACTGAACAATTCCCGCGGAGAAAATATACTGTTCTCCTATGTGTTTTTGATATTGCGCTTCTCCGTAATACAAATCAGCTTTTGAAGCCTGGCTTGTACTGTTCATGTTGTTGGTTCTGAAATAACGTGTACGCAATTTGAAGATGTTTCCTTTTTTATCGAGGTAGGTAACGAACGGATCGATGTTCGTGCGATACGTTTCGTAACCGCTTAGCGTATTCGATGCGGGAATGTAAGCTCCTGTAGTGTCGTCTCTCCAGAGAAAAAACAGGCTGCCATCCGTGTACATTGTATTTACGTTCACACCATAGGATAATCCTTCCACTTTCTTTGAACGGTAACGGGTATTTATATTGATTCTTCCGCGATGTTCATATTCGCCTCTGCGATAACCTTGGTCAGTGAAAATATTTCCGCCTATGACCAGATCAAAATTGTTGATCTGGCGACTGTGAAAAAAATTCATTCCTGAATTCATTTGTGGAATGCTTCCATTCCAATTCAACTTGTAGGTTGTGTCGTTTAATTTTGTTTGCGGATCAGTATCATAAAACCCATTGAAGAAATTAATTTTAGTAAGTGGTTTTGATGTGGGATATGCAGTGCGTATATTGATAACACCATTCAATGCGGAAGATCCGAATAAAGCAGAAGATGCTCCTTTGATCACTTCTATTTGTTCCAGATTTTCAACTGGAAGAAAACTCCACTTTGCATCTGCAGCATCGGCAGTGAGCATCGGTAAGTCATCCACCAGGATCAACACACGGCTACCTGCACCATAGCTCCAGCCTGCACCGCCACGTATGTTAGCTTGTCCGTCAATTACATTCACGCCCGGTGCCTGATCCACGATATCATCCATGGTTGTGGTGTTTTTATTTTCCACAAGAGATGGACTGATCACTTCCATGGAAACAGTCACATCTTCTATCCGCTGTTCAAATTTTCCCGCACTTACCACTACGAGGTTCAATTCCTTTGCGGATTCTTCGAGAAGGACGTTCACGGTTTTGCCTTCCGGTTCTTGAACTGTTTCTGAAATTTTTTTGTCCGCGAAACCAATCAGTTTGAATTTTAATTTGTGTTCGCCGGGGGAAACATTGAGAAGATAATTTCCAGTCACATCACTTGAGACAGCATTCGTATCATCAGCTATAATAGTAACACCCGCCAATGCTTCTTTGGATTGAGCACTGGAAACCTTTCCCCGGATAATAGTCTGTGAAGAAGCCGAAAAGGCAAGAAACAAAAGGATAAAAATAAAGAAAGGAGCCCTCATCGGAAAATCTATTTTGTAAAAGAAGAATTTACTTCTAATTTTATCCGACCAAGATAAAACTTTTTTAGATCGTGAACATACCTGATGAAAAACTAAAGCATCAACTAGCTTTGATGCTTATTCCCGGCGTGGGAAGCGTGCTTGCAAAAAACTTAGTGAGCTATTGCGGCAGTCTTGAAAATATTTTCAAGCGGAAAAAATCGCAACTGGAAAAAGTCCCCGGCATTGGTTCGGAGAGAGCGGAAGCAATTCTGAGCCACAGCGTTTTTGAACGCGCAGAAGAGGAAGTTCTTTTTATTCGCAAACACAAAATCAAAACATTTTTTTACACTGATGCAGACTATCCGGCGCGGTTGAAAAATTGTGACGATGCTCCCGTCTTGCTTTTCCTGAAAGGAGAAGTAAATCTGAATGCACAACGCATTGTGGCGATTGTCGGAACGCGGAACGCTACTCCTTATGGGAAGCAGGTGACGGAAATGTTGGTGGAAAGTTTTTCGAAATACCACGCAACCATTGTGAGCGGACTTGCATACGGCATTGACGTGATTGCACACAAAGCAGCTGTAAAAAATGGCATGACCAACATTGGTGTGTTGGCACATGGACTGGATAGAATTTATCCTTCCGATCATAAACCCGTTGCAGAAAAGATGATTCGAAATGGTGGTGTGTTAACAGAGTTCATCAGCAAAACAAATCCTGATCGTGAAAATTTCCCTTCACGGAATCGCATCGTTGCCGGAATGACGGACGCTACTATCGTAATTGAATCTGCAACCAAAGGCGGAGCGCTTATTACAGCAGACATTGCCAACTCGTACAACCGTGATGTGTTTGCTGTTCCGGGAAAGATCGGTGAGAAATACTCGGAAGGATGTCATGAGTTAATCCGGCTCAATAGAGCAATGCTGATAGAATCTGCTGAACAAGTTGCCGAAATGCTGAACTGGAATGATGATGCATCAGCAAAAAGAGAAAACAAGCAATTGAAATTTTTTCATGAATTGAAATCAGAAGAAAAAATTCTCGTGAACCTTCTTCAGCAAAATACAAAGATGGACATTGATACGATCACCATTCATTCCAACATGCCGATGAGCAAGGTTTCTTCTACGTTGCTGAATCTTGAATTTGCAGGAGTGCTGCGATCGTTGCCCGGAAAAATGTATGAGTTGGTTTGAATGCGTGAACGCTAATTAACCGGCAAGCTGATAATAAACTCTGTGAACTCTCCTGATTGTGAATCAACTTTCAACTCGCCCAGGTGACCTTTCGCGATGATGTCGTAGCTGATCGACAAACCTAATCCTGTTCCTTGTCCGGTTGGTTTGGTCGTGAAGAATGGCTCAAAAATTTTGTCTTTAGTTTCGGATGAAATTCCTTTTCCATTGTCACGAATGCTGATTACGATCCTGTTGTTTTCTTTTTTGGTTTTGATACTGACTGTAGGACGATATTCATTTGCACTTGATTTTTTCTTTTCATCAACGGCATAAAAAGCATTGTTGAAAATATTAAGCAATACACGGCCGATGTTCTGCGGAATAATATTGACCGAAGGTAAATTCGGAGTCAGCGATTTTTCTATTTCGCAGTTAAAGGCTGTGTCTTTTGCTCGTATTCCGTGGTAAGCGAGTGCGAGAAATTCTTCCACGAGAGTATTGATATCTCTTGGTTGTTTTTCCACGGTATCTGATCGACTGTGCATCAGCATTCCTTTTACGATACTCTCAGCACGCTTACCGTGATGAACAATCTTGATCAGGTTTTGTTTGAGGTCCCCGACAATAATTTTTTTCTGTGCTGCATCAGGAATATCTTCCAGCTCCTGCAAAAGGTCGACAGACAATTCTGAAAAGTTATTGACGAAGTTCAACGGGTTTTGAATTTCATGTGCGATGCCTGCAGTAAGTTGTCCCAGCGATGCCATCTTCTCCGATTGCACAAGCTGATCCTGCGTGGCACGAAGATTTCCCAATGTTGCTGTCAATTCATTATTTGTCTTGTTCAACTCAGAGGTGCGTTCTACCACTTTTTGTTCAAGAATAATATTCTGACGGTTTACAAATTTTTCATTGTCCAATGCGTTCTTCAGCATTTGAGCATGGGCGATTTCTTTTTCTCTTTTGTAGGAATTTATTTTACTCGCAAGGGCAAATGAAAAAAGAAGGGCTTCAAATGCTGATCCGAATAGTGTTGCATTCGCTGTGAATGTTGTGTACGAGAGAATGCCAAAATCTTTCAGAATAAAGATCATGATGCAAAGAATAAGCGCGCTCCAGCCAATGATAAAATAAATGGCAGGCTTAAATCCACCGGAGAAAACAGCAAAAGCCGATAGCAAAACAATGATGGAAGCAACCATTGAAACAATGCCAAGAATCATGGCAGTTTCACTCAGCAACCCAAAGAAAGGTAAGCAGGCAACAACCATATAAACAGGAATGAATGCCCGCAACACGCGATGCAGCTTCGGACTTCTTTCCGAGGTATGAAGAAAGTGAATACAGAAGAGCAGCGCAAAAATTCCCGTCATGGCAGTAATTACATCTCCATATTTAAAAAGCCATACGTAATCAGGCAGGAAAAAATCCATTGAGCCGGTTATCATTCCGTTGAATGCTGCGATACAAATGACATAGCACACGTAGTAGAAAAAGGATTTATCCCGATCAGAAAACCAGATAAACAAATTATACAGCGCCATTAAAACCATAAAGCCCCAATAAAATCCATGTAACAAATCCGTATGATAGCTTTTTGTTACGAATATTTTCTTTGATGAAATCCTCAGGGGAAATTGCATCGGTCTGCGGCTGCTTAGTTTCAGGTAGTAAGTTTTTTCGGAACCGTTATGTCCTGAAAGCACAAACATATTTTTATTCCTGGCGTGTCCGCTTGAATCAAAAGGAGTGTGTATTCCTGAAACCAAAGAATCGTACGTGTTCTGATTTGTCGGATAATAAAAGGTCACGTATTCCAGTGACGGGTTGTCAACATCCAGGTACCATTCTGACAATGAATCCATGCGCACTGTAAACTTGCACCAGAGCGAAGAATGAATAAACCCAAAATTGTAAACATCTTTTTTGCCGGGAGAAAATTTTTGCTGGTATTCGGGAGATAGGATTTGCAAAAAATTTATATTGTCTGTCGTGTCTTCATACATCAGGATTTTTTTTCCGATGATGATTTCAGAAATGGAATCAGAAAGGACAATCGGAGACTGTGCGAAACAGCTCGCAGACACATTCGCTAAAATAACTACTAAAAAAGCGAAGAGAATTATTTTTCTCAAATTGGAAGTATGATTACGAATTCTGTAAACTCGTCTTTTTGACTGTCTACTTTTAATTCACCCTGGTGTCCCTTGGCGATGATGTCATAGCTAATCGACAAACCTAATCCCGTTCCCATGCCTGTTGGCTTCGTGGTAAAAAAAGGATTGAATATTTTGTCTTTGATCTCAGCTGGAATTCCGTTTCCGTTATCACGGATGCTGATCACGATTTTATTGCTTTCTTTTTTGGTCGTGATTTTTACTGTTGGTTTGTAATCTTTAGCACTCGATTTTTTCTTTTCATCCACTGCATAAAAAGCATTGTTGAAAATGTTCAGCAACACACGGCTGATATCCTGCGGAAGAATGTTGATAGCAGGCAGCCCCGGAGCCAAGGATTTTTCCATCTCACTGTTGAATGAAGCGTCCTTCGCGCGCATGCCGTGATACGCGAGTGCGAGAAATTCTTCTACGAGCTTGTTGATGTCTGTTGCTTGTTTTTCCACAGCGCCGGTTCGGCTGTGCAGCAACATTCCTTTTACAATGCTGTCAGCGCGTTTGCCATGATGAACAATCTTGGAAAGATTTTGTTTGAGATCATTCACGATAAATTTTTTCTCTTCTTCATCAGGAACAGTTTCCAGTTCCGTTAAAAGATCAACCGATAATTCTGAAAAGTTATTGACGAAGTTGAGCGGATTCTGAATTTCATGGGCAATGCCGGCAGTGAGTTGACCAAGCGATGCCATCTTCTCCGATTGCACAAGTTGATCCTGCGTGGAGCGAAGGTTGTCCATCGTTTCCGTTAACTCAATATTTTTTTCACTCAACTCATGCGTTCGCAAATTCACCTTGTCTTCGAGAACAATGTTTTGTTTTACCAGTGCATTTGTACGTATACGGATGTACGTGAAAATAATAAGTGAAATAGCAGCTGCACTTAAAATCATAAACCACCATGTTTTCCAGAAAGGAGGTTTAATGGTAATCACGATAGCAATACCTTCTTCATTCCAGAAACCATCGTTGTTGCAGGCTTTGACATGAAGCGTGTATGTTCCGGGATCGATGTTGGTGAATGGAATGGTTCTACGTCCCCCGATGTAAATCCAGTTTTCAACTCCTGCAAGTCCATCCATTTTATAGGAGTAACGGTTCTTGTCAGGAAAAATAAAATTGAGCGCGGAGAATTCAAACGTAAAAAAATTCTGATTGTATTTTAAATCGATGGTTCGCTTGCTTGTAATGAGCGTATCCATGCGTGTCGGCTTTTCAAAAAGATAAAACCGTGTGATCGCAAGCGGTGGAATGATCGTATTGTCGTGAATGCTGTCGGGATGAAAAGCATTCAAGCCGTTGCTTCCACCAAAATACAGCCATCCGTTTTTGCCGATGAAGCATGCATTCTGGTTGAATTTGTTTTGCAAACCATCCACGACATTATATGAACGGCTGAAGTTGAGCAACGAATTCTTTTTCTCCGTGGACGGTTTCAGTTTACAGATTCCATTGTTTGTACTGATCCACAGGAATCCGTGGATGTCAGTCAGGATTCCGTTCACAATGTTGTTCGGCAACCCTTCGCGTTCCGTGTAGTGCGTAAACACAGACGTTGATTTGTCCATGACATTCAACCCTCCGCCATACGTTCCGATCCATAGATTTCCATCAGCATCATGATGAAGGCTGTGAATAAAGTTGCTGCTGATTGATTTTAAATTATCCGGATCAGTTTTGTAAGCAGAAAATTTTTTTGTTTTACGGTCGAAAGCATTCAATCCGCCACCGTAGGTTCCAACCCACAACACACCATCTTTGTCTTCTTCGTACAGATCCGTCACCACGTTGTTGTTGAGTGAAGTCGGATCAGCAGGATTGTTTTTGTAAGATGTAAACGTTCCGTTTTTTTTATCAAATTGATTCAACCCTCCGCCATGTGTTCCGATCCAGATTCTTCCGGAGCGATCCTGTGTAATCGTACGCACGTAATTGTTGCTGATGGAAGTCGCATCGCTCGGATTGTTTTTGTAGACAGTCGTTTTCCCGGTAGAACGTTCCAACAAAATCAAACCATCTGTTGTTCCGAGTAACAAGGTTCCGTCAAGGTCTTCGTAAATCGAAAAGATATTGCTGAAGCGAAGAAGCGGATTACTCAGGAAAGGAAATTTTTCATTGATGAATTTCCCATCACTCCTGCTGAAAACATTTAATCCGCCACCGAGAATCGCTGTCCACACGTAACCATTTACATCTTCGTATACACTGAACACGCTGTTGTTTGCTTCGCCCTCGGTACCGCTGCTTGCCTGGTAGGTGGTGAACTTTGAAATTGTGCGGTTGAAGTAACTCACACCACCTGAAGTGCTGATCCAGATGGTTTGTGCATTATCCTCGAAAACGCTCCACACTTTATTTGAAGAAAGTGATTCGATGTTTTGACGGTCGTATTTAAAAGTCTGGAATTTTTTTGTGATCGGATCATAAACATCGAGTCCGCCACCCATGGTTGCAATCCACAACACTCCCGTTTTGTCCTGGGATACAGAGAAGACACTGTTCTGGCTGAGTCCGTCGGCTTCACTTGTGTAATGCGTAAACTTTCCCGAGGTCGTGTTCATTGCATTCAATCCGCTGTTCAACGTTCCGATCCACAACGTGCCGGAGCGATCTTTCATCAGCGATGTAATTTCATTTTCACTCAGTGATTGTGGGTCTTTGTTGTCAGAAACAAAATGTCGGCTCTTTTTTGTAACGAGATCAAATGCATTCAATCCTGCGCCTGCAGTTCCTATCCATAACACTCCCTGATCAATCGTTAACGAAGTTATTACGTTACTGCTGATGGAAGAAATCTCAGAAGGATTGTTTTTATAGACGGAAAATTTTTGCGAAGCCGGATCAAAAGTATTCAAGCCGCCACTCGTCCCGATCCAGATGATTCCGCTTTTGTCCTCGGCAATGGATGAGATGATGTTGTTGCTGAGCGATGTCGGATCAGATGTACTATTTTGGAAATGAGAAAAACTTCCGTTGCTTCGGTTGTAAATGTTTAATCCGTTGTCAGTTCCGATCCACAGAGTTTGTTTGCTGTCTTCAAAAATGCAACGGATAATGTTGTTGGAAATCGTCCGCGCATCAGCAGGATCTGATTTGTAGACTTCAAAAGAATAGCCATCGTATTTGTTCAGTCCGTCTTCAGTGCCAAACCACATAAAGCCCTGGCTGTCCTGGAAACTGCAATAGACAGTAGCATGCGACAAACCTTTGTCAACACCAATTCTTCCGAAACGAAGATTGGCTGACAACTTGGTTTGCGCTGACAAGCGAAAACAGGTAAGCAGTATTAAAACAAAAGAGAAAATTATTTTTCTCATGCAGTCATTACTCCGTTTTAATTTAAGATCACTTCAAGAGTACAATTTATTTAATGAAACTCAAAGAATGTAAATGGCGTCCACAGTCCACTGTCGACAGTTGTCCGTGGACTTCTTCACTCATTCACTTTCCCTGATCCGCCACAACGTCCGCAGGTAACTGATCCGGCCGGACGAACAATTTCATTTACGGTGTAGGTTACAAAATTCCGTGGACCCATTCCGTTGCTGATATCTTTCGTCACCATTTTATTTTTCCGGATTTCAGATTGCGTAATTTTTCCTTTGCCGTTGCATGCAGGACAAGTCATTCCTGCTTTGTTTCCTGAAGATGCAAGAAGTTCACCGTTCTTTGTTCCTTGTTTTGAAGTTGCTGTCTCCGTTGGTTTCTCAACTGACTTTGTATCCGGTTTTGTTGTCGGAGCCACTGTGGCTGCAGGCGCATCAACATTCTTTGTATTGTTCGAAGGAACTACGTTTTTTTTTTCTTCTCTCTTTGCGGCCTCAGTCTCAGGTGATTTTCCGTTCGGTACATTTTTAAATTCAGTAATTTTTTCCTCCCGTGACAATGGCAATGTAACAACCTGTCGGCCTTCGCTCGTAATATTTCCGTGGTCATAATGATATTGCGTAGCGTCTCCTTCTGATGTTGTAAAAACACCGATGCCGTGAAATTGATTGTTGAGATAATCACCCGTGTAAAAATCACCGGTAGAATAATAATAGCTTCCGCATCCGTTGTAAGAACCTTCTGAGAAAGATCCGGCATACACATCTCCATTCGCGTAATAAAAAATTCCGTCACCGCTGAATTTGTCATCTGAAAAATCGCCTTCGTAATGACTTCCATCATTCAGGTAAAAAGCTCCTTTGCCGGTGAAGAATCCATTTATTAAATATCCTTCGTATCTGTTTCCATCGTGGTAATAATAAATCCCCAATCCTGTTAGTTTGCTTTTTGAAAAAGCTCCGGCATATTTGTCACCGTTGGCATAATAAAGTGTGCCGGTTCCATCAGTTCTGTTGTTTACGAAACTTCCTTCGTAGCGGCTGCTGTCGTTGTACCAAAAAATTCCCTGCCCGTTCTCCATGTTATTCGAAAATATTCCTTCGTAGCGGTTGCCACTTGAATACAACATGACTCCTTTGCCTTCCATCTTCCCGCCAACAAATGGACCGGTATATGTAGTGCCATCTTTGAATGTGAAGGCTCCGTTGCCTTCCATTTTACTATTCACATAATCTCCTTCGTACACGTTGCCGTCTTTGAAATTCATCTTCCCCTTTCCATGCGGTTTTCCGTTCAGGAAATTTCCCATGTACAGGCTTCCGTTTCCGGAACGATACACACCGTTGCCGTTGTTACAATCACCGGAAACGCATCCGACCTTGTTCGCGGAAACTTTCACGCTGTCAGTCTGCGAATATGAACAGAACGTCAAAAGACAAAGCACAAATGCCCCGGTGAGCGTATGTAAGAATTTCGATTTCAATTTTTTGTTTTGAGGTATGCAAAGTAATGAAAATCTCCCGTCTACTAATTACGAATCTGTACGAATTTACGAATACACATTGATTCGTATATCAGCATAAATTCGCCTGCCCGCTGTCGCGTTAGGCAAGTAATTCGTAGATAGTCACAATCACTATTCGTAATTCGTATATTCGTACGGATTCGTAATTAGTAGTAGTAATTAGTAGATTTACGCAAGATTTTTTTTCATGCTTGAAACCATTGCAAGGATTATTTTAAGACAGAGACTGGCTTTACTCATCACACTGCTGGTGATTACAGTCTTTATGGCGTACAGGGCTTCTTTCGTGAAGCTGAGTTATGAAGCCGCCAAGATTCTTCCCGCTTCCGATTCTTCTTACAGCGAATACCTGAAATTTAAAGAACGGTTCGGAGAGGATGGAACTGTAATGGTGATTGGCTTTCAAAGTCCTGATATTTTCAAGCTGAATATTTTCAACGACTGGCACTTACTCACCGATTCAATGAAAAAAATTGAAGGAATCCAGGAAGTGGTTTCTGTGGCGCGTTGCTTTCACCTCGAACGGAATGATAGTTTGCAACGACTTGAGTTCAAGCCGTTGTTTACGCAACAGCCAAAAAGCCAGGAAGAAGTTGATCGTATAAAAGAACAGTTTGAAAAACTTCCCTTTTATGAAGGACTACTGTTCAACAAGAAAACGAACGTTACACTGATGGCGATTACGCTCGATCAGAAAAAACTCAACACGAAGAGTCGCATTGAAACGGTTGAACAGGTGAAAAAACTGGGCGATCAGTTTGCTGCAAAACATAATCTGGCACTTCATTATTCCGGATTGCCATACATACGGACAGCTGTTTCTCAAAAGATTCTTGCTGAGATGAAACTCTTTGTAGCGCTGGCGTTGATCATCACCACGCTTATTTTATTTGTATTCTTTCGTTCTTTTTATGCTGTCGTTTTCCCGATGGTCGTTGTTCTTCTCGGTGTGACATGGTTGTTCGGTACGCTGGATTTATTCGGATTCAAAATCACTATTCTAACAAGTTTAATTCCACCGTTGATCATTGTCATCGGAATTCCGAATTGCATTTTGCTGCTCAACAAGTATCAGCAGGAATTTAACAAGCATGGAAACAAAGTAAAAGCGCTGGCACGAAGCATTCAGAAAATCGGAGTCACCACTTTTTTTGCGAACGTAACTACTTCCATCGGATTTTTGGTTTTCTATTTTACACGTAGCGAAGTTCTTAAGGAGTTTGGCTTGATTGCCGCGCTCAACGTCATGTTGACGTATTTGATCTCACTGATCTTCATTCCCATCATCTTCAGTTTTCTTCCTGCACCATCCAGCAAACAGGTTCAACATCTCGACAGTAAGTTCGTCACCAAAATATTGAGCAAAGTGGATTACTGGGTTCATCATTATCGCCCGGGAATTTATTTATTCGTTGCGCTTGTGATGGCAGTGAGTTTGTATGGCATGAGTAAAATCACCACGGTCGGTTATGTGGTGGATGATCTTCCGAAAAAAGATGTCATCTATATCGACTTAAAATTCTTTGAAGAAAATTTTCACGGAGTGCTGCCGTTTGAGATTGCCATCGATACTAAAAAGCAGCGGGGAGCACTGGCATTGCCAACGCTCTATAAAATCAACCGTCTTCAAAAAGTAATTGCAGGGTACAAAGAATTTTCAAAACCCGTTTCGGTTGTCGAAGGAATTAAATTTTCTTACCAGGGATTGAATGACAACGATCGGAAGTATTATGTGATTCCGAACGTGGAAGAAATGGCGAGACTTTCCGGATATGCAACAACAGCACGTGAAAATCAAAAGATGTTCCGATCAATCATCGACAGCACCAAACAGTTTACACGCGTGAGTTTCCAGGTTGCTGACATCGGATCGATCAACATGAAAAAATTACTTGCTGAAATTAAACCGAGAGTAGATTCTATCTTTGATCCAAAAATATATAACGTCAGCATGACGGGAAATTCCATCATCTTTCTGAAGAACAACGATTATTTGTTGCTCAACCTGAAAGAAAGTGTGGCGTTGGCGATCCTGATGATTGGAGTCGTGATGTTCCTGTTGTTTATGTCGGTAAGGATGATTGTAATCTCACTCATTCCAAGTCTTGTTCCGCTATTGATCACAGCTGCAATGATGGGCTTTTTCGGTATTCCGTTGAAACCATCTACTATTCTTATCTTCAGCATTGCATTTGGTATTGCTTCTGACGGAACGATGTATTTCCTCACCAAGTACCGGCAGGAATTGAGGCATCACGGGGGAAGCATTTCGAAAACCGTTTCAAAAACAATCAGCGAAACAGGAGTCAGCATGATTTACACGGCTGTGATTTTGTTCAGCGGATTTTTCATCTTTACAGCCTCAAGTTTCGGGGGAACATCTGCGTTGGGATTATTGATCTCGGTGACGTTGTTAATCGCCATGTGTTCAAACCTGATTTTTCTTCCGACACTTTTATTGTCGCTCGAACGAAGAATCATTACACGAGCCTTCCTCAGTGAACCACTCATTCAAATGTATGATGAAGACGAGGATGTGGAATTAAGTGAACTCGAAATAAAAAGAATGAAAATTGAAGAATGAAAATTGAATATTATGAAAACCATTATTTTAATATTCAATTTTCAATCTACAATCTTCAATAAAGTTACCATGTCGTTCTAATCAAACTAATAATCTGTGTAATCATCTTTAATCTATTTAATCCTGTAACATGAAAGGAATTATTTTAGCCGGAGGATCCGGAACGCGATTGCATCCGCTTACATTGGCGATGAGCAAGCAATTGATGCCTGTGTACGACAAGCCGATGATTTATTATCCGTTATCCGTGCTAATGATGGCAGGTATCAATGAGATTCTCATTATCTCCACGCCACACGATCTTCCAAGTTTTAAAAAACTGTTTGGAGACGGAAGTGCTATCGGCTGCAAATTCAGTTACGAAGAACAGGTTCTTCCAAACGGACTTGCACAAGCGTTTGTGATCGGAGAAAAATTTATCGGGAAAGAAAAAGTAGCGCTGGTGTTGGGCGATAATATTTTTTACGGAGCCGGACTCGGACGACTGTTGCAGGAAAACAAAGAACCCGAAGGAGGTGTTGTGTTTGCGTATCATGTTTCTGATCCGGAGCGATACGGAGTGGTTGAATTCGATCAGCACAACAAAGCAATTTCCATTGAAGAAAAGCCAGTGAAGCCGAAATCCAATTACGCTGTTCCCGGTTTGTATTTTTATGACAACTCCGTGGTGGAGATTGCAAAAAAATTAAAGCCAAGTGCGCGCGGAGAATACGAGATCACGGACGTAAATAAAGTGTACCTCGAGATGGGAAAATTAAAAGTCGGAATTCTGGATCGCGGAACTGCATGGCTCGACACGGGAACATTTGCATCGCTGATGCAAGCTGCACAATTTGTTCATGTCATCGAAGAAAGGCAAGGATTGAAGATCGGTTGCATCGAAGAAATCGCCTACAGGATGAAGTACATCAACAAGACTCAATTGGAAGAAATTGCTAAGCCGTTGATAAAGAGTGGCTATGGAAAATATCTTCTTTCACTGATTGACTCTTAGGTTCCAATTCTTTATGTTTGAAAATAATTAATTCACCTACAATAGTCGGACGTTGGTGTAAATTCCAACCATGGTATCAAATTA
>JAYTXY010000033.1:0-16862 GCA_043742705.1 Bacteroidota bacterium | reverse complement strand
GTAAAAATAGCCCTGAACGGAAATAAGCGTCCCGATAAATTGACCACTGTTTTTGCGGGGCAAGATTTGGAAGCAACTGCTGAGGCAAGAAAATTTACGTTGCCATATCCTCCATCATCGCCTTCGATTGCACTTTTTAAAGATGGAAAGTTGGTTCATTTTGTAGAACGTCATCACATCGAAGGACGTTCAGCAGAAATGATTGGGGAACATTTAAAATCTGCTTTTGAGGAGTATTGTTAATTTTATACAATCAAAGATTGGTTTTTGATTGTATAATTACGCTTTATCTTTCCATTATAATTACGATTGCTTATCCCTGAAGTACTTCGGGTATTTGCTTTCCAGTGGTTTACTTATAACATCGTAAACCTTCTTCTTCAGCATTTCCAAATCTGAATCAGTCATCCCTTTCGTCTCAATTGGCTCGTGCATAATCAGCTTAGCCAAACCCGGACGACCGACTCTGCGGTGATAATCATCGGGCAATAAAATCCAATTATTCAGAAAAGTTATCGGAACAATTGGAACCTGTTTTTCAATCGCCAGGCGGAACGGTCCATTTTTAAAACGCCCCATCACAGGTCCATTGTGATGAATGGTTCCTTCAGGAAAAAAAGTAACACTGATCCCTTTGTCAATATCATCTCCGGCTCGCATAAAAGCGCGATGAGAATCAAGCACGCTTTTCCGGTTGACAGGAATGTTCATCCGGTCAAAAAACTTTCTGAACAACGGTACTTTCTGAAGCTCAGCCTTTCCTATCGTATGAAAATAGACCGGAATGGAAATATAGATGAGCATGATGTCCATGTATGAAGTGTGATTCGGACAGAAAATGTACGCACGCTGTCTGTCAATTTCTGATCGCTTCTCAATGGTGTAAAAAAGTCCGAGGGGAATTAAAATAAAATGTCCCCAGATTTTCTTTAACCTGAAGACCAAAGGGAAAAACCGTTCTTTTGTCAATAAAAGAAAGAAGAAGGGAAAGAAGAGAAAGAATGTTACAACAGCATTAATGAAAAACAAAGAGCGCCAAATCCACCGAAATGGTAAAAAAATGTATTTAAGCATGTAAGATGTAAAAGTTGACTTGCTGTACGGAATGCGAAAGTAGCAAAAAGGCGTGGGGCTCTTTGAAGAAATGCAATTTTTTTTACCTTTGTCGCCCTCATTTTACTGAGGCGACAGGAATTATGAAGCGTTCGGAGAAATACACGGTTAACTTCGGAAGCCTTCCGAAAGGAATTCATGAGTTCGTGTTTGAAATTAATGATGAGTTCTTTGAACAATTCGAGAATACCATTGTACAAAAGATGACCGCTGATGTGCTGGTAACTCTTGATAAACAAGATTTGTTGCTGTTGTTTGATTTCACCATCGAAGGAACAGCAACACTTTCATGCGATCGTTGCCTGGAAGAAATGCAATTAGCTGTTGAAGGATACAATGAACTGATTGTCAAATTTGGAGAGACTGCTGAAGAAGAATCAGAAGATGTAATTGTGATTCCGAATAAAGCGCATGAACTGGATCTGTCGCAATTCATTTATGAATACATTACGATGCTGATTCCGTTGCGCAATGTTCATCCTGATGATGAAAGAGGAAACAGCACTTGCAATCCGGAAGCAATGAAGGATCTTGAGAAATATAAAATTCACGAAGAAGAAGAAAAAAAGATAGATCCGAGATGGGAAGCGTTGAAAAAGATTAATCCAAATTGAAAAATTGCGGATTGCGGATTTAAAATTGCGAATTCGCAATCAAAAATCCGAAATTCGCAATTGAAAGTTATGTCCTGATAATTAAAATTACATTCCAAAGAAATAAAAAATAACCCAATTAATAATTACACAAAATGCCAAATCCAAAACACCGACATTCCAAGTCGAGAAGAGATAAAAGAAGAGCTAATTGGAAAGCCGTTGCACGTACATCATCAACTTGCTCAAATTGTGGTTCACCGATATTGATGCACCGTGTGTGCGGAGAGTGCGGTTACTACAGAGGTAAGTTAGCCATTGAGAAAAAGGCAGTAGCGTAAGTCAGTTTGCAGTTTGCAATTTGCGGTTTGCAATTTCTCTTTTTGCCACCTGCACACTGCTAACTGCCGACTTGTTAATTTTTTAAATAGTAATTCTTTTAAAAGATGAAACTCGGCATTGATATAATGGGGGGCGATTATGCGCCTGAGCAAACAACGCTTGGTGCCATTGCTGCTTTTCATGAACTTCCTTCGTCTGTAAAAATTGTTTTGATCGGAGATCGTGAAGCGATCCTTTTCATTTTGAAACGGGAAAATGCTTCTCCTGATAATTTTGAAATCGTCCATGCTCCGGAAGTCATCGAAATGGCTGATCATCCTACAAAAGCGATTCAGCAAAAACCGAATTCAAGTATTGCCATCGGCTTTCATCTTCTGAAAGAAAAAAAGATTGATGCTTTTTCTTCGGCCGGAAACACAGGCGCTATGCTGGTCGGATCGATGTTCAGTGTGAAGTCAATTCCGGGAATCATGCGTCCTGCTATTTCAACACTGGTTCCGAAAGTAAACGGTGGCTGGGGATTAATTCTCGATGTTGGCGTAAATGCTGATTGCAAACCGGAAGTGTTAAATCAGTTTGCTGTGTTGGGTTCTTTGTTTGCGCAACACGTTCTTCACATGAATAATCCAAAAGTCGGCTTGATGAACATCGGTGAAGAAGAAGAAAAGGGAAACCTGTTGACAAAAGAAGCGCATCAGCTTCTGAAAGAATCAAAAGAAATTCATTTTATCGGAAACGTTGAAGGAAGAGATTTGTTCAACGACAAAGCTGATGTGATTGTCTGTGACGGATTCACCGGCAATGTCATTTTGAAACTCGCTGAATCGTTCTACAGCATCATCAAGAAAAATAATTTACAAAGCGAATATTTCGATCGCTTCAATTACGAAGATTACGGTGGAACTCCCATCCTTGGTGTTAACTCCACGGTAATTATTGCGCATGGTATTTCAAAAGCCAAAGCGATTAAAAACATGATCCTCCTTTCGAAAGAAGTTGTTGAAGCAGGACTTTCAGAAAAAATTGCACAGGCTTTCAGCAAAGAGACCGTTGCCTGATTTTCGTTCACCCGATTTTTTTTCTTTACATTCGTCTTCATTAAAAAAAGAACGATCATTTTATTTTTATTTCCTCTAAACTACTGACATGGCAAAAACAACCGCTGCAATTACATGTGTTGAAGGATGGGTTCCTGAATTCAGATTGACGAACCAGATTCTTGAAACGATGATTGAAACCAACGATGAGTGGATTCAAAGTCGAACCGGAATCAAGGAAAGAAGAATATTAAAAGGTGAAGGACTTGGCACCAGCGATATGGCTGCGGAAGCCGTAAAAGGACTGTGCAGGAAACGCGGCATCGATCCGATGGAAATTGAAATGCTCATCTGCGCTACTACCACTCCTGATTATGTTTTCCCTGCCACTGCAAACCTCATTTGCGAAAAAGCAGGAGCGAAAAATGCATTTGGTTACGATATTCAGGCTGCGTGTTCCGGATTTCTTTTTTCATTGGTGACAGGATCTAAATTTATTGAAAGCGGACAATACAAAAAAGTTGTTGTTGTCGGTGCCGATAAAATGTCAAGCATTGTTGATTATACAGATCGCACCACTTGCATTTTATTCGGAGATGGTGCAGGTGCCGTTTTGCTTGAGCCAAGTAACGATGGATTTGGAATTATGGATTCTATTTTGCGAAGTGATGGTTCGGGACTTCCTTATCTTCATCAGAAAGCCGGTGGTTCTGTGAATCCACCTTCTCATAAAACAATTGATGCGAAACAACATTTTGTTTTCCAGGACGGACAGCCTGTTTTCAAATTTGCAGTGACAAGAATGGCTGATGTTTCCGCAGAAATCATGGAGCGAAATAACCTGAAAGGTGACGATGTTGCTTGGCTGGTTCCTCACCAGGCAAACAAAAGAATCATTGATGCCACTGCAAGACGCATGGGAGTCGGTGATGATAAGGTAATGTTGAATATTCAGAAATACGGAAATACGACCAATGCAACCATTCCGCTTTGTCTTTGGGAATGGGAAAAGCAGTTAAATAAAGGAGAGAACATTATCCTCGCAGCATTTGGCGGAGGATTTACGTGGGGAAGTGTGTGGATGAGGTGGGCTTATTAAAGTTTGGAGATGGGTTGTTAATATTTTTAGGAACGTGGATTTCGGGGGTTTTTCTTTGCCATTTCCAAAAAGTACTTCTTACCATTTTAACACTAATTCCACACAAAACCAGTCACTTTTGGTATAAAACCGATCGATTTACCTAATAAATGCTTGATTATCTGAAATAATTTCTATTTTTGAAATCCAATTCAAAACACATGAACATTAAAGACATTGAAAACCTTATCAAGTTTGTTCAGAAGAGCGGAGTAAGCGAGGTAAGCCTTGAACAAAAGGATTTCAAGATTACGATTAAGACCCAGCATCAAAGGGAAATCAGCGGTTCCCATACCGTTATTCATGCTCCGGCACCAGCTCCCGTTATGCATGCACCGGCTCCTGTTGCAGTTGCTCCGGCACCTGCTGCTCCTGCCAAAACAAACGATGAGTCAAAATACGTCACTATCAAATCACCGATGATCGGGACATTTTATCGTACTCCATCTCCCGACAAACCAATTTTTGTAAATGTCGGTGACGAAATAAAACCCGGCAAAGTACTTTGCATCATTGAAGCGATGAAACTTTTCAATGAAATTGAATCAGAAGTTTCAGGTAAAATTGTAAAGGTGCTGGTTGACAACGCCACACCTGTGGAATACGATCAACCGTTGTTCCTTGTTGACCCAAGCTAATTTGGTAATGTGATAATTTGATAATTTGATGATGAAAATCTTTTTATCCAATTATCAAATTTGCTAATTATCAAATCATCAAATCAAACTCATGTTCAAAAAAATACTGATCGCTAACCGTGGCGAGATTGCTCTCCGAATCATCCGCACTTGCAAGGAGATGAACATCCAAACCATCGCGCTTTATTCGACAGCCGATAAAGAGAGTTTGCATGTACGTTTTGCAGACGAAGCCGTTTGCATCGGTCCTCCTCCAAGCCGTGAATCGTATCTGAATATCCCCAACATTATTGCTGCCGCAGAGATTACAAATGCAGATGCCATTCATCCGGGTTACGGTTTTCTCTCTGAGAATTCCAAGTTCAGTGCGATCTGTGCGGAACACGGAATTAAATTTATTGGCGCTTCTCCCGAAATGATTGATGCAATGGGAGATAAATCAAATGCAAAAGAAACAATGAAGCGTGCAGGAGTTCCAACGATTCCGGGTTCCGATGGTTTGCTGACTGACTTAAAAGAAGGATTAAAAATAGCTGAAGAAATAAAATATCCGATCATCCTGAAAGCAACTGCTGGCGGAGGCGGAAGAGGAATGCGCATCGTATGGAAGCCCGAAGAATTTGAAGCTGCGTGGGATTCCGCGCGTCAGGAAGCGGGAGCTGCTTTCGGAAATGACAGCATGTACCTCGAAAAATACATCGAAGAACCTCGTCATATCGAAATACAAATTGCAGGTGATCAATATGGAAAAGCATGTCACCTCAGTGAGCGTGATTGTTCCATTCAACGAAGACACCAAAAGTTAATGGAAGAAACTCCTTCTCCATTTATGACGGATAAACTCCGTGAAGACATGGGTGAAGCTGCTATCAAAGCCGCAACTGCTGTGAGATACGAAGGTGTAGGGACTGTTGAGTTTCTCGTGGACAAACACCGTAATTTTTATTTCATGGAGATGAACACACGAATCCAGGTGGAACATCCGATCACCGAAGAAGTAATTAATTACGATCTCATCAAAGAACAAATAAAAATTGCAGCCGGAAGTCCAATCTCAGGGAAAAATTATTTTCCAAAGCTGCATGCCATTGAATGTCGTATCAATGCAGAAGATCCTTACAACGGTTTCAGACCGGCTCCGGGAAAAATTACTACGTTGCACGTTCCGGGCGGACATGGTGTTCGCGTGGACTCGCACATTTATGCTGGCTATACCATTCCTCCGAATTACGATTCCATGATTGCAAAACTCATCACCATTGCACAGTCGCGTGAAGAAGCAATCAATACAATGGAAAGAGCGTTGAGTGAATTTGTAATTGAAGGTGTGAAAACAACGATTCCATTTCATCAGCAACTAATGAAGAACGAAGATTTCAGAAAAGGAAACTACACCACGAAGTTCATGGAGAGCTTCAAAATGGAAGAATAAGTATCCTCACTCAATCACTTGAAACCCTTGTTCAGCCTGACGAACAGGGCTTTTTGTTTATTTTTTTGACTAGCAAGTCGTTCCATTTACCAAAGCATTTCCCGTATTTACCAAGTATAATTTAATTCTTCGTCTTTCTGATCTATTTTTATTTCAGGTTTCCTCTTCCCTGAACCCGAATAAATTCGTGTATGCTTAAAATGAAGAATATATAAATCTAACGTCATCCTATGATAAATTATAGCCTGATCAAAATGAATATCCATGAAATACCCTGTATTATCAATGCCTTTGAAAGAAAAACAAGATTAATAAAGACAATCATTTTACCGGCTTTATAAACACATTCGTTTAAAAACCATTATTTTTGATTGTCTAGCTGGTCTAACACTTATCGAAGATTCACCCTAAAAAAATTATGCAATTGTTTCATCGCTCGTACTTTAAATTCTTCCTGATTACTTTTTGCTTCTCCTTCTCTTTCGCAACGGGTGCTCAAACGAGCACTCTTAGTGCAGGCTGCGATGTTTATATGGATCGTTCTCCTTTAAACAGAACTTCGGGCAATGGAGAAGAGCAGGTAATCAACGGAGTTTACCAGGCTGTCGCTCAACAATACAATTCAATTGTTGGTCAAATCAAGTCCGTTGTTTTTTGGGGAAGAGTAAATCCGTTACCCGGAATGCCGTCTAATACATTGAAGGTAGTTATTTACAATGCAAACCTGGGATTGCCCGGAACTATTCTTGGCAGTCAAAATATTGTTGTTGATTCTTCAAGTACGAATTACATGGTGACTGCGACATTCAGTTCACCTGTTAATGTAAGTGGTAACATCATTATTTCTATTGAACCTCTTTCATCTACGAACGATAATTACTTTATTCAAAGAAACGTTTCTCCAGACGGACAAAATCTTAATCTGATAAAATTAAAACAAGCGAACCAATGGTTTAAAAATCTTGCCGCAGGTGATCCTGCGTTCGATTTTGATTTTATGATTCTTCCTGTTAAAGCAGTTACTGTAACAGCAGGATTTAATTCAAGTCCTTCCGGCAACACAACTAATTTTACAAACACGAGTACCAATGCTTCTTCTTATCTCTGGGATTTTGGAGATGGCGATACTTCAACTGCAACATCTCCATCGCATAATTATGCTTCCACCAATACATACAATGTGAAATTAAAAGCTTATGGATCGGGTCCTTCAACCTGTGTTGATTCTGTTACTAATGCTGTTCCTGTAGTAATTACAGGAATCAATCAGTATGATGCGCCTCAGAAGAACAACTTGATTATCGTTTCAAACCTTGTTCACGATAAGTTGATTATTGAATCTTCTGAAAACACAAGTATAACAATCGTTGACATGCTTGGAACCTCCGTGGGAAAATATGATTTAAAAGACAACCAATATCAAGCTATTAACGTGGAAAGCTTACAGTATGGTATATACTTCATCCGCTCCGCGAACGCGAAACCCGTTCGGTTCGTTAAGTTATATTAAAGATTGTATTATTTAATGTTGAGAATTATGAAATCGAAATACATATTGACTTTTGTCTTTTTAACGGGAGTCTTCTTTTGCCAGTATGCTAATGCACAGGTAAATGATATTCGTAAAACCAAGCCTGTTGTTGATCATCAAAAAAAGACATTGATAAAATCGGAAACAAAAAAAACGAAGACAACGCAGGATATCCAAACGAAAGAAAGGGATACGAATTACAAAATTGTAGATGGAAGAAAAGTGATGATTGATAATCAGGGTGTGCAAAGTTTAGCTATTCCTGTATCTGATCCATCCGAAAAAAATATATCAAATAGAGAACGTAAATAGAATTGACTTGTGCTGAAGGTGGAATACACCTTCTGTAATCAAATCATAACATGAAATCCGCTAAATTATTTTTCTTTTCTTTTCGGGAGTTGCTGAAAAAAATCAGCGTCTTCCTTCTTGTTTTTTACTTACCTGTAAATGTTTTTGCCACCAAGTACAATTATCCGTCTGGCGTTTCTGCAATAAACAACGGAGCAACCTACTGTCAAAGCGGAACTGCTACAGCATTAAGCGTAACTATATCAACAGGAACTTGCGGTACAGGAGGATTGGGTACAAATATCGCAACATCGACTAGCTGGTATTCAAACAGTACGCTGAGTAATTCCGGGGGAACTCTTGTTTCTGGACCAACAGCCTCTACCACCTTGACTACAACTTTTACATACACACCATCGACCGTTGTTGTTGGAACGCTATATTATTATTTCGTAATCACATGGTCAGATCCGGATGGAGCAAGTGCCTGCACCGCCGGAAGCATAACTTCCACCACTGGTCAAATGGCAACGGTAGTTGTAAATCAAAAATCAACCAATCCGACTTCAGCATCTGCCGGTTCCACGAATATTTGTGTAGGAGGAAATACAACTCTCACCTTGAATGGTGGCGGAGGTGGTACAGGAACAATTGTTAAATGGTATTCGGGATCGTGCGGAGTAACTGCCGCGGGAACGGGAAATGGATTGTCTGTTAGTCCAACCGTTACGACAACTTATTATGGACGATACGAAGACCCTTCTCCTTGTAGTTTCAATACGACTTGTTCTTCCGTTACGATAAATGTTTCGCCAACGGTTGCGAATGCGGGTTCAGATCTATCCGCTTGCGGCAATGCCGGCAGCGCGACTCTTGCCGCCAACACACCAACAATAGGAACCGGAGCCTGGTCTGTTATTTCAGGAAGTGGAACATTTTCAAATACTGCAAGCCCGACAAGTACAGTTTCCGGTTTATCAGTCGGAGCAAACACGTTACGCTGGACAATTACATCAGGTGCCTGCACAAGTTCTGATGATGTTATTGTAACTGATGCTACCTCTTGTACTTATTGTACCACCGGAAATGCGACTGCTATTACATCATACATTTCGAACATTGATTTTAATACCATCAGCCGCGCAAGCGCCTGGGATGGTTATATAAATACAGGTTTACAAACATCCGTTTCAAAAACCGTTTCATACAATTTAGCCTTGTCAACTTACAATGCATCTGTATCTGCAAAAAATATTACAGCATGGATTGACTGGAACAGCGATGGAGATTTTTCAGATGCCGGAGAACAAATTGTCGCGGCAACAAGTATCACAACAGCCTCACCGCCACAAACAGCAATTAATACCTTTTCAATTACTGTTCCTTCAGGTGCGATTACCGGAACTACAGTAATGAGAGTCGGAATGCTTATCTCAGCAACGGTTTCTTCCTGTGATGTTATCACGCTTTCAGACTATGAAGATTACGACATCGATGTAACCGCTGCACCAACAAACATGGTGTATGATTCCAGCACGACCACACAGGCGAATACTTCTTCCGTAAATGCAGGAACGTATCAAAACGAAGTGATCGGAGTTAAAATATTTACGTCAGGAACATTGTCTCCATTGTCTGTTACATCATTTACTTTTAATACTGCAGGAACAACAAGTGCGACCAACGATATCCTGAACGCGCAACTTTGGACTACTACAAACAATGGAACATTTGCAACGACTACGCAGGTAGGAAGTACTGTTGCAAATCCAAATGGCTCCTTTTCATTTTCTACTTCCACACAATTATTACAGGGGACAAATTATTTCTGGTTGACTTACGATGTAAAATCAACAGCCACTTCTCCTGATGTGATTGACGCGACATGTATATCTATCACTGTGGGCTCGGTGCGAACACCTACCATTACAGCGCCTTCCGGCAGCAGACCAATTATCACGGCTACTCCGATGACGTATATTTCCTGTACTACGACTCAGAATGTATCGCGATCACCGAGACCGGATACAAATCATCAGATCATCGGTGTTGAAGTTGTAACCAGTGGTGCAGGAAGTCCTCTTTCAGCAACTTCATTTAGTTTCAACACAACAGGTACATCTGCTGTGGTTACATCGAACATCGCAAATGCAAAACTCTGGTCAACAGGAGTGAGCTCAACGTTTGCAACAACTACGCAGGTCGGCTCAACCGTTGCTGCACCGAACGGTGTATTTACAATTACTCCCTCTGCGACTTTATTAAACGGAACCAATTACTTCTGGCTTTCTTATGACATTCTTTCCGGTGCCGGCTGTGACCCTACACAAGCAGATGCACAATGCACATCCATTACCGTTGGTGGAAGCGCGCGAACCTTAACCGTCCAATCACCTTTAGGTGCTGTTGTAATTGATTGCAACACGCCATATTATTCAACCGGAAACGTTGCTGCAAATTTATTATCAAGCTGGAATTCTGCAAGGAACGGAAGTGGTTCTGCTCCTGCTTCTTTTGCTTCAACATATATGTTTTATGTTCAGAGTGGGCATACTATGACGACTTCTGCAGCGATAACAATTCCTTATCTGACTGTAGAAGCCGGAGGTTATGTGAAGGCTTCGTTTTTAATTACATGTACGGATCTAAGGATTAACAGCTACGGTACGTTCGAACAAATTGTTCAGGCAACAAGTGGTACATACATCACTAACTTTTACATTGAAAATTACGGCACCTGGATTCATAACAATGCAGGATATCTTCCAAGCGGAAACAGGTACTTCAGCCCTCGTTCAAATCAATGGTTCTATCAATACGGAGGCGGAACTTTCGTTGCAGGAACTTCCTGGGGTAATGTTCTTTTGAATGCAACCACCACGGGAAATTTTGCAATGGGCGGAGTATTGACAACCATTCAAGGTGATTTTGAATGGAGAAGAATCGGTACCAATAATTATCTTATCGATGACCAAAATGAAACAATAAATGTTGGCGGAGATTTAATTTTCTCAGGAGGATGGTGGAAAGGTGCGTATGACGGAAGTGTTCCGGGCAATCAAACCAAATCTCTTGTCATCAATGTCGGAGGAAATTTCACAATGACTTCCGGAACATTCGTGGATTATGCGCGAGGAAGCAATTCTACCGGTACTACACTAAACATTAACGGAAATGTAACGATCACCGGCGGAACATTCAATTTCAATACTTCTCCCAGTGGATCTTCTCCTATAAATCTCACTGTAGGTAATTCATCTTCCACATGGAAACAAACAGGCGGAACGGTAACATTAGGAAACACAAATATTAAAACCGGAAAAACATTAACGCTTGTTGGAAGTAAAATAGGGGACGTTGCAACCAGCAGAACACTGATCGTTGAAAGCGGTGCGACATTAAAGTGCAGCAATTATCCTGTCAGCGGAACAGGATTGTTTACACTTTCAAGCGGAGGAAAACTCAGCATCGGAAGTCTTGCAGGTATTGTATCTTCAGGAGCATCAGGAAATGTACAAGTGAGTAGTACGCGTTCTTATAATTCAGGAGCAACATATGAATACTATGAAGGACTCACTCCACAGGCAACCGGAAATTTCACAACGACAACTACGAGTGGTACCTATCCTTCACAGGTAACAAACTTTATTGTCAATAAGACAAACGCAACAGACATTGTTACACTCACGAATACAACCGATGTTTCGAGTACACTTACGTTGACTAATGGAATATTGAAAACATCGTACACGGCTGCCACAGCACCGTGGATCAGAATTCCATCAGCGGGTTCTGTGTCTCCTGTTGGTGGTTCGGCAAGCAGTTTTGTAGATGGTTACATCCGGAGACAAGGCGCAACAGCGTTTACGTTCCCGACTGGAAACTCAGGAAGATGGAGACGGATTGGAATCACAGCTCCAAGCATTAGTACAGAACTTGAAGCAAGATATATTTTCTCGCCTTATACAAATACAACTATTATGTCAGGTTCACCGGTAACTGTATTGGATCACGTAAGCTCGTTAGAATACTGGCAATTGAATAAGCCATCGGCTGATGCTGCCACGACTAAGGCCCAGTTATTTTGGGAGAATGCTTCTGCAAGCGGAATTTATAAATTTGATTCACTTGCTGTAGGGCGGTGGTCCGGTACAGGATGGGAAGATGCGAATTGCTACAGCAGCTGCCCTGCAAACTGGACGACCAGTACAACTCAACGTACATATACGGGCAGCGCATCAGGCACGGGGATTGGAACAATTCAATCAAATACACTGGCTTCAACATCATTTGGCCCATTCACTTTGGGATCTATCGGAAACAAGACCGCAAATCCGTTACCGATTGAACTCATTAGTTTTCGCGCATCGTGTGAAAACAACGATGTGTTATTGCGCTGGACAACGAAGACTGAAATAAACAACAGTTATTTTACCATAGAAAAAAGCAGCGATGGAATTTCATATAGTGAAATCGCTACCGTAAGAGGCGCAGGAAATAGTTCGGTAGAAAGAAATTATTCATTTGCTGATAAAGGTTCTTCCAAAGGAGTAGCTTATTATCGATTAACGCAAACTGATTTTGACGGGCACGCTGAACGGTTTAAAGAGATTTCGGCTAAGTGTAATAAAAATGGCCGCCCTTCTGTTTACGCATACAACAATCAACAAGGAAATATCATCATCACAATTCAGTCGGATATGAATGATAGATATGCTGCCAAGTTGTTTGATGCTTTTGGAAAGAATGTTTCGAATCTTTCCTTCGATTCAGGAAAAGGATTTTCAATGTATAAAATAGACATTGCGGCAGTGAGCTCCGGAATTTACTTCATCACGATCACCGGTGAAGAAAGTACCGTTACGCAAAAAATATTTGTAAATTAAAAAAGGGGGTCTTTTCTACCCGGGATTCAGATTCTTTCTACGAAATAATTTCCTTTTTCAGTTTCACTACAGCGTGTTCATTTTTATTGGCGAGTTGCCCGCATGCAGCATCAATGTCCTTTCCCCGGCTCTTACGAACGTTTACCTGGATCCCCCTGTGGAATAAATAATTTCTGAACGCTTCCAGTTTGTCTTCACTTGTGTTGCTGAATGCTCCGCCATCAATTGAGTTGTATTCGATGAGGTTGACTTTGCATGGAACGTGTCTGCAAAAATCTGCAAGTTCCTTTGCGTCCTGTAATTCATCGTTGAAGCCTTTGAAAACGATGTATTCGTAGGTGACTTTATTTCCTGTCTTATGACAATAATATTTCAACGCATCAGCCAGCACTTCAAGCGTATTGTGCTCATTGATCGGCATAATCTTATTTCGTTTCTCATCATTCGCGGCATGCAATGAAAGAGCGAGATTAAATTTCGTTTCATCATCACCAAGTTTTTTAATCATCTTGGCAATTCCGGCTGTTGAAACGGTAATTCTTCGTTGCGCCATTTGCAATCCATCTGCAGCAGTAATGCGCTCGATGCTCTTCAACACATTTGCATAATTGAGCAATGGTTCTCCCATACCCATGAACACAATGTTGCTCAGCGGCATGTTGTAATGTTCCATCGATTGCTCACGGATGATGGCAACCTGGTCGTAAATTTCATCGGCATTCAGATTACGAAGGCGCTCCAATTTTCCTGTTGCGCAAAAGGTACAGGTGAGGCTGCAACCAACCTGCGATGAAACACAAGCAGTCATGCGTGAATCAGTTGGGATCAAAACACCTTCAACAATATTTCCGTCATACAGCTTGAATGCGTTTTTGATCGTACGATCATTGCTGATTTGTTTGGTATCTAATACAACTGCCTGCAGGGAAAAATTCTCAACAAGCCTTTCACGTGTTTCGATGGAAAGATTTGTCATCTCTTCAAACGAACGTGCGCTTTTTTTCCAAAGCCATTCCCACACTTGTTTCGCACGATATGGTTTCTCTCCTTTCTCAACGAAAAAAGCTTTCATTTCCTCCAACGTGAGATCACGAAGATTTTTCTTTCCTGTTTTATTCATTCTGGAGGCGAAGATACGACTCTACTACTAATTACTAATTTATACGAACATACGAATGAGTGAGCGCCAGTTGATTTTTTAAGACCTTACTTTCATAGTTTTTCTTCGGATATTTGCATGATATGCTTTTTATAACTGCCGATTATATTTTTCCAGTTTCCTCACCGCCAATAAAGGACGGTGTTGTGATTACTGAAGATGATGGGACCATTTTGGAAGTCCGCGATCCACGGTCGACAGTCGACAGTCGACAGTCGACAATTCCTTCTGATAGACTCGAAACATTTCGCGGAATCATTTGTCCCGGTTTTGTCAACACGCATTGTCATCTTGAACTTTCTCATTTAAAAGAAAAGTTGACGCCCGGAAAAGGTCTTCCTCATTTCATCAAAGAGATTGCAGCGAACAGAAAAGCCACCGAAGAAGAAATCAAAGAGGCGATAGCAAAATCCGAAGATGAAATGATTGCCGGAGGAATTGTAGCTGTCGGTGACATCAGTAATTTCAATCACAGTTTTGAGCAAAAGAAAAAAGGAAGGTTGCGTTATCACACCTTCATCGAAATTTTTGATCTCATTCCGGAAAGAGCTGAAGAAGAATTTGAAAAGGGATTAAATCTTTTGAAAGATGTTCAAAGCTCAAAGTTCAAAGTTCAAAGTTTAAAGTTTGGAGATCAAAATTCGGTTTCCATTGTTCCGCATGCTCCTTACACGGTTTCTCAAAAACTTTTAAAATTGATCCATGAAAATGCTTATGCACACGAATCCATTCTAAGCATTCACAACCAGGAAACAGAAAGTGAAAATGAAATGTTCCGGGAGCGAAAAGGAAAACTATTTGAAACACTTTCGTCTTTCGGGGATCTTTACAAAAACTGGAAGTCAACCGGCTTTAGTTCATTGTCATCCACGCTTGTTCATTTTCCGAAATGTAACAAGATGCAACTCGTTCACAACACGTTTACTTCTGCAGAAGATATTACATGGGCGCATCTTTACAGCATGATGGTGTGGTGGTGTAGCTGTCCGAATGCAAATCTTTTTATTGAAAATAAGCTTCCAGATTACAGAATTTTTCTTGATGCCGGCTGTCGCATGACAATTGGGACAGACAGTTATGCTTCCAACTGGAGTCTTTCCATTCTGGATGAACTGAAAACAATTTCAAAACACGCTTCTTTCATTCCGCTGGAAACACTGATTCGCTGGGCAACATTAAATGGTGCTGAGTTTCTTGGCTTTGATAAAGAAATTGGAAGCCTTGAAAAAGGAAAACGCCCGGGATTGAATCTCATTAAAAATATTAATCGCGAAAAGCTGACTTTAACAGAAGATTCTGAAGTAGAAAAATTTCTCTGACCTTTTCATCTGCTTATTTGCACATCTTCGAATTTACAAATCTGCACATCATTTCAAAAAGTGATCTACCGAAAACCGATCCCATTCCGCTGGTAGAACCAGCAAAATAATAACAAGAATAAATCGCGGGAAATAATATTGCATGTCCCACATCGGTCGTATGAGACTGAACGCGAATGCAACGAAAAGCATTTGCACCGAAAGCAGATACAATACAATGTCACGGTGAAAACCGATGATCAGCATAATGCCTCCAATTAATTCAATGTATGCAGAAAGGTGAACCGTAAATTTCAATACGCTTAGTGGAAGAATTCTCTTTATAAAATTCGTCTGAAATGCGCTTACAATTTCATTTGCCTTCATGCTGAATGCTCGTTCGTAACCTTGGAACAAGAAAAGAATGCCCGCAAGACATCTCAGGACAAGGTCAACAAACTGCAAATTGAAATCATGATTCATGACCTGAATTTTTCTTCAACCAAAAGTAGTTAAACATTCCGTTGGTTTCAATATTCCACACATGACATTTGTCATGAATTGCTTCCAAACATGTGGCTCTGTCAAAGAAGATTATTTCTTTTTCTCATCAGCCTCCATCACCATCATTTCTTTGCCGCGAATTTCCTTTCCGTTTATTGCAGCGATCGCTTTTTCAGCGTCTGACTTATTTTTCATTTCTATAAAACCATAACCCTTCGATTCCCAGGTGATCTTATCGTAAACAATTTTTGTATTAAGTACGGGACCGAATTGTGCAAACAATCCCTCCAACTGAACTTCATTGATTGAACCTTCGATGTTGCGGATAAATAATTTCATAGGTATCTTTCTGGGTACAAACTTATGGTTTCTTTTTAATTTTAGCTCTTGGTGCGTTTGAAAATGTTTTTAACAATTTGCTATCGAAAACAGATAATGGCTAATTTGGCTTGCGACCAGAAATTAAAAATATCAAATGAAGAATTTTAAAATTGTTTTGACACGCTCATATCCGATAACTGTTTCCGCCGATGATCTTGAATCTGCTAAATAAGTAGCCGAATTTTTTTTTCGAGCGCTTACTTTTTCACTTTAAATCCAATTGCTGTTCGTGGCTCATTCTTTTGTTGGATAAGCTGTCTTATCGCTTCAAAAACCATTTGAATCTTTTTATCCTGATCAGAAAATCGATCTCCCATAAGTTTTTCTAGCGCCTTTATTTTTTGTGACAACGCTTTGTTGCCTTGTAAGAGCTTTCTTACCTGAACAAAGGTGCGCATGATAGCAATATTCACATCAACGGCTCTACTACTTTTCAAAACTCCCGAAAGCATTGCTACCCCCTGCTCGGTAAAAGCCATGGGAGTGTACCTGGATCCCCCTCTCTTTGAGGTCGCAAAT
>JAYTXY010000032.1:0-6415 GCA_043742705.1 Bacteroidota bacterium | reverse complement strand
CGTAAATCCAGACGATCAAGGCAAGCAATGATCCACCTATCAATACGCTCAACAAATATCCTTTCAGTTTATCCAACAAAAAAGTTTTCATTGTCATTTTATTGAAACCAAATTTCTCTTCGATGACAAAAATTTTATACAATAAAAACGGTGTAGAGAGTAAATCACTTGCAAAACCGATGATGCCGAAAAACAACAAAGCCATCCAAACAGGTTCATTCGTAATGCTCCTGACATAACTATCGACCCATGCAAAACCATTCAGGAATAACATAACAAGTAAAAGAATCAGGCTGAAAGAAGAAGTCACCCTGGAAAAGCGATCGTTCACCTTATAATACTCCATACTCTTCCGATATTTCTCCGCATCATAAATCCCTTCCGCTTCCTTTGGCAATTGAGGGGACCAACTCTTCAGGTTAAGATAATCGAGGATCCTGTCAACCATGAAATCGAAAAAGACAATGCTAATAATAATGCTGAATAACATATTTCCAAAATTTGTTCAGTCGTTCATTGGTTTATTGGTATGTAACTAATAAACTATTGAACCAATGAACTTATTAATACGCTCCGCTCCTCTTCCTTAAAAACCACTCAGCTGAAAGCAATATCAGGAGTAGAAAGAAAACCCACTTCAGGTTAATCAGGTCTTGAAGTTTGTAATGCGAATAGGAAACCGTTTTCATATCATCACGTTGATCGAGCGCTTTTGCCAACGCATCCAACTGATTCGGATAAAACAGTTCGCCACCGGTTTTATGAGATAACGCATAGAGCAACTGGTGATCAGCGGTAGTTTCATTCTGCTCCACCTGCAACGCACTCACACTGAATTCGCCTTCGCTGTTGTATGTCTTCTCTCCTGTTTTCACGCTGGCTTTGTAACGATAATTACCGGAAGGAAAATATCCAGCATTCAATGTATACGCCTTTTCAGTTTTGCTGAAGACAAAAGGAAATGTTTTTCGTTCATTATTGGTAATCGTAATGTTGATATCAGGAGTATTGACCAGTTCATAATTTTCATTGGTAACCTCTGCATCAAAGACCAACGGCTCATTTTCAGGGAATGTATTTTTGCTAAGGATCCGGAAATGATTTTTGTTTTCCTTCACGATCAGGTACTGCACTGTTTTGGTGACCAGTTCATTGAAGGCATTGAAGTTTCCGTTCGTGTTGTAATCGGTAAGCCGCCAGCGCCAAATACCTTCTCCGCAAAGCACAGCTGTTTTGCTTGCGCCATTTTCATTGAAGAGAAGTAATGGTTTTCCTGTGCTCACACTTCCGATTTGTTGTGACAACATCACGTAATCATTCGAAGTCAGCTTGTAATCGCCAAACGGTGCGAGAAGCGGTGGAAAAATATTCAATGCATCGGAAGTTTCTTTTACAATTGTGAACAAGGAAAAATCATCCTTCCACACAGGTTCAACTTCATCGGATTTGTTTAATGTTCCGGTAATGCTGATACCGGTTTCAAGCGCATTGAAAGTGGTGAGGTTACTTTCCGTTCCCAGAATATAGAAAACAGGAAGATTTGCCGCCTTTATTTTCGCAAGCACATCGGAAGCTGCTTTCGAAATCGAAGGAAGCTGATGCATCACAACCAAATCATAATCGTTCACTTTGCCATCGAATTTATCAAGCATAGAAACAGTCGCTTCATAATTCTCACTACTCTCAAAAGACAATTTCAACGCGCCAAGATCAGGATGAGGTGAAGCAGCCAGTAATAAAATTTTCTGCTTACTCTCCAGCACCTCAATGAAAACGTCTTTTTCATTGTTCGTAGTCGTGATTTCTCCGCTAACTGCACTGAGTTCAATCCTGTAATGGTGCATTCCCTTCTTTTTCGCATCGAGAAAAACCGGAACCATCGTATTAAAACGACTTCCTGCAATTGAAATAGTTTTAGAAAATAGCGTCAGAGAATCCTCTTTCACTGTAAGTGTGGACGATGAACCGCTGCATTGTCTTCCATCTATGCTAATCTCAAGAGGAAAACTGTTTCCAAGGAAAACTACTTTATTGAAATTTATTTTTCCAATCAGTAAATCCTTTTGAATGTTAGTATCTCCAAGCGCAACCGTGTAAACGGGAACCTTCATCAGGTTTTGTGAGAGCACGGGATTGCTGCCACGATTGTACAATCCGTCACTTGCAACAACGATGGCACCAACATTCCG
Source organism: Bacteroidota bacterium (assembly GCA_043742705.1). Classification (GTDB taxonomy): domain Bacteria; phylum Bacteroidota; class Bacteroidia; order AKYH767-A; family 2013-40CM-41-45; genus JAPLDA01. Next base: position 4,226 of record JAYTXY010000032.1, on the reverse strand, counting down.
GTTTGCATAACGAATGTCGAGCTCATTCATCATCCCTGTGAAGTCGGTTTGTTTGTCGGTATACGAATAGTCAATCTTGTCACTTACTTTATCTCCCCAACTGATGGTTTTCACATCGTATTTTTTCTTCAGGTCATCAATCAGGACATTCATTTTTTCACGGTACTCCTTCCGGTAGAAGGCGGAATCCCTGTTGATGACAATGCTTTCGCTGTTATCCTGGGCGATGATGATCAACGGTTTTTCCTTTTCCCTGGAAATGGTTTTGATGAGCGGAGTGAGAAGTAAAAAAGAAAGCAATGCGATAAGTACAAAACGCAAAGCCGTCATTGTTTTCTTCAGCCAGGGCTGAATCTCATTCAATGACTTATCATTTCGATAGAGAATAATTGCATATGCTGCGCCTAACAAAAGGCAAAATAGAATGAACCAGAAAGGTTTTTCGGTAATCAGTTGAAAAGGCATACCAGGTTTTAAAACTTCGCGAAGATACAAATAGGATTTGATCGCTATTCATAAGATAACGCTAAAAGATATTTTCTATTTTTGGAAACCTTCTCAGTGAACCTTAGTGATCTAAGTGTCTTCGTGGTAAAAAAATAAAACCACCAAGAAACTAAGGACACTTAGAAACACTAAGAATATAGGTTTACCGTCTTTTCAAAACAATTAAATTTGCTATTGAGAAAATCACTGTACTACTTCTGTTTCCTGACTTTATTGACATCAGGAGATTTGTTGGCTCAACCGTACTTTGATCCTGTGAACTTTCATCACATCAGTAGTCCTGTTGCAACAAATACAGGATCAACGATTAACTATTTGTCGATTCAAACAGGTTTACCAATAAAGCTGAAAAATGATCTCCTGATCTTCAATCCGTTCTTCGAGCAATACAAATTGTCATTCGAACAAGCCGACTTTAGTCAGTCTTTTAACAGCATCGGGCTTCCTCTCACCTTTCTCAAAGAATGGAAGAATAAAAAATGGAAAACGGCATTTGTTTTTATCCCGCGAATAAATTCAGACTTTAGGGCTATCTCAGGAAAAGATTATCAATTCGGTGGCGCTGTGCTGGCTATTTATAAAAAGAAAGAAAACCTGAAATACAAATTCAGCTCTGTTCTTTTTGGAGGAATTAATTTCAAGTCCATCACCAATTCATATCGCTTTGACGGATCTCCTTACCTAAAAATATCAGACAATTACCTGAAACTGTTTCTCGATTGTTACCTAACCAAAACAGTTGTAGCAACCGTTGAAGCGGGACATTCTGTATTGAGAAAATATAAAATCGGCAATGAAGGTGTTGCAACTGATCTAAGTGATATCAAAGACGGATTATTACTAAAAGCGGGGCTCGCTTACCGAATAAGACTGACTGAAAAAAAATAAAATATCATGATTGCAAAAACTCATTGGTTCATTGGTTCAATAGTTCATTGGTTCAATAGTTCATTAGTTCATTAGTTGTAGAGTATTCTTTACTTAGTCTACTTAATTAACTTAATCAACCCAATCAACTTAATAAATTAATCAAGTACGAACTTACTTCACAATCGAAATCTTCTTCGTGATGCTTTCATTTCCACGAGAGAACTTAATTATGTATTCTCCTGCATACAGAGTCTTGGTATCCAGGAAAGCGATTGTACTTCCCTGGTACACGATTGTTTTTTGTACAAGTCTTCCGTTCAGATCATACATCCTGACATCGATGTTTGCTCTATTTAAATTGTCAACTTGAATGGCGATTAAATCGCTAACAGGATTAGGAAAAACATTGATGTTAAAATTCACTTTTGGTTCTATCATCCCTGTAGCAGTAACATCATACCTGGTGACTGCTTCAAGAATGGAAGCAACCTTTGCTGCTGTTTTTACTCCATAATAAGTCGGCCCGATTAAATACGGATATGCAGAATTCCAGTTGACATCAACCGTTGCGAAGTAGCAATAAATACCTAAAGGATATTCAGGAGTCACGCAAAAACGCCCGTTGTGTTCATCGAGGTAATCAGGTGTTGAAGGTGACGTAGCGATATATTCGTAGTCTTCTTTGAAATAACCCAACGGATAAGTACCACTCACTGCAGGACCTGCCGTAACAGTACTTCCATCCGCATATTGAGTCCGCGTGGTGATATTTCTAACATGATAACTTGATTTCATTCTTACTATTCCGCCTGTTCCATCTACGTTCATGTAGCCGTATGCACCGTAGATAGGAAAACCATCGTAAGCAAAACCAATCAAAGGTGAATGCTGCGATGCGTCAATGGTATAGAGTCCGTCAGCAAGGTACGTGTTGCAGACTGTAGAAATCACATTCAGATCCAGGTTAAATGCGCTGGGATTTTGGTGATGATGATAATTGGTTCCTGCAGGATGACCTTTCGCGCAATCGAAACCTAAACGTTCTCCAACTACTGCATCCCTGTTCCAGACTCCGTCTCCAGTACAGGACATGATCGGACCACCGCAAATTTGACTCGTAGAATTTTTCCATGATACTCCGTCACGGTAATCGAACAATGCAACACCATTAATAAAGATTCCAATGTTACCTCCTGTTGTGGCAGTGAGTGTTCCTGTATTTTGTGCAGGAGCCAAAGGAAATCTGAAGATTGCATTTTGGGTCCCCGTAAAATTCGGATTTCCATCTAAGAACGGACCGTTGATGTAAGCAGGAATTCCATTGGCTCTGATGTAAACCCAGTTCGCAGAATAATAAACTGTTTTCACGTTGGCTGAATCAGCATCGTTGATTGGCGTAGGATTAGGACTTGCATAATGTCGTCCTTTAATTCCTGTAGTATTTTGAAGCCAGGAGAGAATAGCAGGATTTGTCTGCGCATCAGCAATTGCTGCACACAGCAGAAAGAATAACAGAAGGAAATTTTTTTTCATGGTTAGTTGAAGCTTATAGTTTGTTTAAATATTTCTGATGTCATTTTATTAGATAGTTATGGTGAAGTCATGTCGAGTGAAACAGAATAGCTATTGAAGAGATAAGTAACTTTCGTCCATGTTGAAAGAATATTCCTTCCCGTAATTACGATGTAATATTCTCCGTTCAATGCTGAGTTGGGAAATGAAAAACTTCCATTCCCTGAAATATCAATTGCATTCTTCACAGAGTAAACAAGCTCATTCGGAGAAACTGAGTTGTGAAGTTCAACAGTAACAGAATCGCAAATGCCGGGATGATTTACAGGATCAGCAACAGCATTTAGTGCACCGTTTCCATGATAATAACCTTCAATGAAAAGTTTCAGGTTAAGAATAACATTCGGACAATTTGTAACAACACTATATACGTTGGATGTTGCAGTAGATGCATTCAGGCAGGAAGCATTGCTTGTCAATACACACTTTATTACATCACCGTTAAGAAGAGTACTGTCAGAATAGGTTGCAGAATTCGATCCGGCATTGGTGTTATTTTTTTTCCATTGATAAGAAGGAGAAGTTCCGCCACCTAATGGAGTTGCTGTAAAAACCACGTTGAATCCGGAACAGATCACAGATGATGAAGTGCCGATTGTCAAAGATGGAGTGACAAAAGAATTTACAGTCATAGAGAGACTGTTTGAAGAGACTGATGACGGTGAAGGGCAAGTCGCGTTACTGGTAAGTGTACAGTTAATTGCATCATTGTTCGCAAGAGCATTGTCAGAATAAGAACTGCTATTTGCTCCAACATTATTTCCGTTTTTCTTCCACTGATAAGCAGGTGTTGTTCCGCCATTGGTAATTGATGAACTGAAAGTCACATTGGTTCCCGCACAAATATTTAAGGAAGATGCACTGATGGAAACAGCAGGTGTAACGCTGGTTGTTACTGCCATAGTAAGACTATTCGAAGTAGCCGTAGATGAAGTTGCCGTCATTAAGCATGTAATCACATCTCCATTTACAAGAGAGTTGCTTGAATAGAGAGTGCTGTTTGTTCCGGCATTGACTCCGTTTTTCTTCCACTGGTAGGAAGGAGTTGCACCTCCATTTGTCGGAAGAGCAGTAAATGTAACAGCCGTGCCTGAACAAATTGATGTCGTATTAGTCGTTGTAAAAACCAGTGGAGTCGCAGAATAATTGTAGGTAGTTGTTGATTCGGTGATGGAAGTAACCTTCGCAGCCGTTTTGTTTCCGTAAAATGTTGGTCCGACTACATAAGGATAAGCAGAATTCCAGTTTGCATCCACGGTGGCGAAGTAGCAATAAAT
>JAYTXY010000031.1:0-30331 GCA_043742705.1 Bacteroidota bacterium | reverse complement strand
GCAAGGCTCACCATACATGATGCTTTTCACAAACGGACGAAGCAGAGAGGTAATTTCAACATAAGCCGAAGCAGGAACTTCAACCTTGCTGCATCCTTTAATGACAACACGTTGGTCACGGTAATTTTCAGGATTGATTTTAGAAAGCTGCTCGTGAAAAATTTCTTCTTCGAGTTTCTTCAAATCACCGAAGACAATTTTTTTTGCAAAAGGTTCAATCTTGGACGCAATCAGCATGAACGCCCAGGTCGGAACAATGGCATCAGCCGTGCAGGAAAGAGCGACCAATTGATTTTGATATTTCGACCAATCATGATTCTTCACCCGCTCACGAAAATCCTTTTCCTTCAAAATGAGCTCTTCAAACAACCAACCTTTCAAGTCAAACAAAACACGTTGACCCGGAACAAACAGTTCTTCCAGATCAATTTGCACGATCCCGCTTTCCGCAACTTTATTTACAATTAGCCCCTCTAAATCTCCCCGAAGGGGAGACTTCTCATCGTTCAAATCCTGTTCGGTTTTCATCGTCCTCCTTTATTTTACTTACTCCGCTAAAGCCCTCCCTTCGGGAGGGTGGGGTGGGCTTCACCACATTCCCAATTCCAGCTTCGCTTCTTCGCTCATCATTTCCTTTTCCCATGGTGGATCAAATGTGATTTCAACTTTCGCATTATTAACATCAGGAATATTTTTAATTTTTTGTTCAACGTCAACAGGCAGCGTCTCCGCGACAGGACAAGCCGGGGAAGTCAGTGTCATTTTAATATAGATATCGTTGCCTTCGTCCACTCGTATTTCATAAATCAATCCGAGCTCGAGGATGTTTACAGGAATTTCCGGATCGTAGCATGTTCTCAGCACGTCCTTCACTCGCTCTTCTAATGATTTGATGTCTTCCATTTTCTCAATTTCGGATTGCGAATTGTTGATTGCGAATTATCCCGATAATTCGGGACGAAATTTAAAACCCGCAATTACTTAATTTAAACTTATGCCGTTAACTTATTTTGAAACGCCAATGCATACAACTTCATCTGCTTGATCATACTCGCCAATCCGTTTGCACGCGTTACAGCAATATGTTGACGTAAACCTAACTGATCGATAAATTGCAATTCTGTATTCACAATGTCACCCGGCTTTTGTCCGGACAACACACGGATAAGCAAAGCGATTTCACCTTTCACAAATGTTGAATCACTGTCGGCTTCAAAGAAAATTCTTCCATCCTTTTCAAAACTATTCAGCCACACACTGCTCTGGCAACCTTTGATTTTATTTTCTTCTACCTTGTATCGTTCATCAAGCGCAGGAAGTTTTTGTCCGAGTTCGATGATGTACTGATACTTTTCAGTCCATTCATCAAACATGGAAAAATCTTCCACAATTTCTTTTTCTATTTCGGTGATTGAATTCATTTTAGGTTTCAAAACCGTTAAAACGGTTTCTTAATCTTTGATCTTCTATTTTTTCTCAACGATTGAAATCGTGGGCTATCATAGTAGGTTAATATTATTTCCTGAGTAGCTGAATAGCCTTCTTTACTCCTTCAATCATTACATCAATTTCTTCTTTCGTATTATAAAACATAAACGAAGCACGGATTGTCCCCGGAATTGAAAAGCTTTTCATCACCGGCTCCGTACAATGATGACCTGTACGAACAGCGACTCCTAGTGTATCAAGATACATTCCGGCATCCAGCGCATTCAAGCCCTCAATGATGAATGAAACAATACTTGCTTTTTCCTTCGCTGTTCCGATTAAGCGAACACCCGGAATCACTTTTAATTTTTCAGAAGCATAAACCATCAATGCATGTTCATACTCAGTTATCCGTTTCCTGTCGAGCGATTCTAAATAATCAACCGCAGTTCCCAACGCGATTACATCAGCGACATTTGGAGTCCCTGCTTCAAACTTAAACGGAACTTCGTTGTATTTTGTCTCTTCAAAACTTACCGACTGAATCATTTCTCCTCCGCCTTGATATGGAGGCATTGCTTCAAGCAATTCCAACTTACCGTACAAACAACCTGCGCCTGTCGGTCCGAACATTTTATGTCCACTAAAAGCAAAGAAATCACAATCAAGTTCCTGTACATCAACTTCTGCATGAGCGATTGCCTGTGCTCCGTCTATCATGACAGGGATATAAGCCTCTCGCTGGTTCTCTCCCAAAGAGAGGGAGTGCGTTCGGGTGAGTTTGATAATTTCCCGCACCGGATTTATTGTACCGAGAGAGTTTGAAGTATGAACAATGGAAACAAATTTTGTTTTCGGAGAAAGAAGTTTTTCAAATTCAACCAATGACAACTCGCCTTCGTCATTCATCGGAATGACTTTCAGAACAGATCCTTTTTCTTCACAAAGCATTTGCCATGGAACAATGTTGCTATGATGCTCCATCGCTGAAACGATGATTTCATCACCTGAGGAAATATTTTTTCTTCCATACGTTGAAGCCACCAGGTTGATCGCTTCTGTGGTTCCACGAACAAAAATTATTTCGCGTTCCGATTTTGCGTTGATGAATTTCAGAACGTTTACGCGCACATCATCAAATGCCTGCGATGCTTTTTGAGAAAGGAAATGAACTCCGCGGTGAATGTTTGCATTGTACTCCGAATAATACTTCACCAACGCATCAATGACGACTTGCGGCTTTTGCGAGGTCGCAGCATTGTCGAAATAGATCAACGGTTTGCCATATGCTGTTTGAGAAAGGATTGGAAAATCCTTCCTGACTTTCCGAACGTCAAATTCAGAAACAGGATTTAGTACGGTTGGGACATCTGATTTCATCTTGCAACTTCTTTCAGTTTTAATTCCACTAAAGAAGAAACGTATTCACGAAAAACATCGAGTGAAATATTTTTCAGCACATCGTTGGCAAAAGCAATGTTGAGAAGTGCCTTTGCATTCTCTTCACCTATTCCGCGGGAGCGCAAATAAAACAAAGCATCTTCATCCATTTGCCCGGTGGTTGCACCATGAGAACATTTTACGTCATCGGCAAAAATTTCTAATTGCGGTTTTGCGTTGATCACAGCATCGTTGCTCAGCAAAATATTCTTGCTGCTTTGATATGCGTTTGTTTTTTGCGCATCTTTCTCAACAAAAATTTTTCCATTGAAAACACCATGTGCTTTTCCTCCTATGAAACCTTTATACAACTGGTTGCTGTTGCAATGTGGTTTTGAATGATACACGGCTGTGTGGTTGTCAACCAACTGTGAATTGCCGGCAGCATATAACCCATACAAATGATTCTCGGCGTTTGGTCCGTCCAGTTTGATATGGAGTTTGTTGCGAACAATCTTTCCACCAAGCGAAACAGTGTTGATGCTGAATGTTGAGCTGGCTGCCTGGTAAACATGAGTACCGCATATCTGAAACGACTGATCGTTTTCGTCCTGCAACACATTAAACTCAACGAATGCATTTTCATCCACAAAAATTTCATTCACTGAATTAGCAAATGTTTCGGATGAATTATTTTTTGAAATGCTAATGTTAAAAATCTTGGCAGAAGAATTTTTCTCGGCAACCAGCAGCAAACGGTTATGAGCAACAACTGACCGGTCATTTGAAGAAGAAACATGAATGATAAAAATCGGCTTCTCATTAATCGCTTTTGCATGAACATGTATGAACAATCCATCATTGGCAAAAGCTGTATTCAACGCAGCAAAAGCATCTTCCTGAACATCTGCATACAAATTAAAATGCTTCTGAACGATGGCATTGTCTTTTGCTTCGCGGATATTTTTGATTTCAACTCCTGAAGTAAGATTTTTAAAATCAGAAGCATTGACATTTACTCTTCCGTTTTCAATTACCACAAGAGTTGTATTTTCTAAAAAAGGAAAACGCTGAAAAATTTCTTCTTTTGAAATTCGTGTTTCCGGGAAAGAGAATGAAAAATCCTTTGTAGCGATAGGAGCGATGTTCGTGTATTTCCATTCTTCGTGTTTTGAAGTCGGAAATCCCAAACGGTTAAAATGCTCCATGGCAGTGTCCTGCAACGAAGGAAATTCCTTTGTCGAAAGTGATTTATAATATTCTGAGTAGGTTGTCACGGTTCGTTAAACAGCTTCTGCTTCTTTTATCCAATCGTATCCTTTTTCTTCCAGCTCCAATGCAAGTTCCTTCGTTCCGCTTTTTACAATTTTTCCGTTGTAGAGTACATGTACAAAATCAGGAACGATATAATCCAGCAAACGCTGGTAGTGAGTGATCACAACAAACGAGCGCTCTTTGTTTCGCAATGCATTCACACCGTTTGCAACGATACGAAGTGCATCAATATCCAATCCTGAATCGGTTTCATCAAGCACGCAGAGTTTTGGTTCAAGCATTGCCATCTGAAAAATTTCATTCCGTTTTTTTTCTCCTCCGCTGAAACCTTCGTTCACGCTTCGCTGTGTCATCGTCTTATTCATTTCAACCAGCTTCATTTTCTCTTTCATCAGGACAAGAAAATCTTTTGAGTCGAGTGATTCCAATCCTTTTGATTTCCTGATTTCATTCAATGCCGTCTTCAAAAAGTTTGCATTACTGACTCCGGGAATTTCTATCGGATACTGGAAAGCAAGAAATATTCCTTTGCGTGCTCTTTCTTCCGGTGACATTTCACTGATGTTTTCTCCATCCAATAAAATTTCTCCTCCTGTTACCTCAAACACATCGCGACCTGCGAGCACAGAAGCAAGCGTACTTTTTCCTGAACCGTTCGGTCCCATGATGGCATGCACTTCTCCGGCTTTCACTTCGAGGTTAACTCCTTTGAGAATTTGCTTTCCGTCTACGTTTGCGTGTAAATCTTTTATAATTAACATTTGTTCAAAGTTCAAAGTTATTCCGTTCAATGTTTTGAGACGATGAATAAAATCCTTCGTCTTCCTTAAATTTATTTCCTTTCAAATCCGAATTTCGGATGTAATTAATTAGTCCACCTATCAACTTGGAGACGTTTAAAGTTAATTCTAGTAAGTGCTTAAATTGCTCCTCGTCAATATATCCAATGTCTTTTGCAATATACAATTGAGCCCTTAATTCGCCTGCAGAAGCCTTTGCAACAGAAAGAAATTGACCAAATTCTTTATTCCCATTTCTTTCAAATCCTTCAGCAATATTTGACACTACTGAAATGCACGCCCTTCTAATCTGTTCTCTAAGCGCAAAATCCTTTACGAAACTCCCGTTGCTTGTCACTTTATAAACCTCAAAACTTAACTCTCTCGCTTTTTGCCAAGCAATCAAATCTTCAAATTTCCTAATCGTACTCATATAACATTGAACGTTGAACTGATTTACTTTGAACTTTATCCTACTGAACCTTCGAGAGAAATTGCAAGTAACTTTTGTGCTTCCACAGCAAATTCCATCGGCAACTGGTTAAACACTTCTTTGCAATAGCCGTTCACAATCAATCCAACAGCATCTTCCGTTGCGATGCCGCGCTGGTTGCAATAAAAAATCTGGTCTTCGCCAACTTTCGATGTGGTTGCCTCGTGTTCCACTTTCGCTGACTTGTTGTGAACTTCGAGATACGGAAATGTATGTGCTCCGCATTTATCACCAAGCAACAAAGAATCACACTGAGAAAAATTTCTCGCATTCTCTGCATTCTTCGTCACCTTCACCAATCCACGATAACTGTTGTTACTCTTTCCTCCGCTGATTCCTTTCGAGATGATTGTACTTCGTGTATTCTTTCCGAGATGAATCATCTTCGTTCCGGTATCGGCTTGCTGATAATTGTTTGTGACAGCCACGGAATAAAATTCACCGATCGAATTATTTCCTTTCAGAATCACGCTTGGATATTTCCACGTGATGGCAGAACCTGTTTCAACCTGCGTCCAGCTAATCTTTGAATTTTCTCCTGCACAAATTCCTCGCTTCGTTACGAAGTTGTAAATTCCACCTTTTCCGTTTTTATCTCCAGGATACCAATTCTGAACCGTTGAATATTTTACTTGCGCATCTTTGTGAGAATAAATCTCAACAACAGCAGCGTGTAATTGATTTTCATCACGCATCGGAGCTGTGCAACCTTCGAGATAACTTACAAAAGAACCCTCGTCAGCAACAATTAATGTTCGCTCAAACTGTCCTGTGCCTGCTGAATTAATGCGGAAGTACGTTGACAATTCCATCGGACAACGAACACCTTTCGGAATGTAACAGAATGAACCGTCACTGAAAACAGCGCTGTTAAGCGTTGCGTAAAAATTGTCAGTCATCGGAACAACACTTCCGAGATATTGCTTGATAAGTTCCGGATGATTTTGAACTGCCTCGCTGAAGGAGCAAAAAATAATTCCTAGCTTTCCAAGTTCTTCTCTGAATGTTGTCTTTACTGAAACGCTGTCAATCACTGCATCTACGGCAACTCCCGACAAACGCTTTTGTTCTTCTAATGAAATTCCAAGCTTGTCAAATGTTGCTTTGATTTCCGGATCCAATTCATCCAATGAATTGAGTTGTGGTTTCGGCTTTGGAGCGGAATAATAAATGATGTCCTGGAAATTAATTTGAGGGTGATGAATGTTCGCCCATGTTGGCTCTTCGTAGTTTAATGTCTTCCAGTGTCTGAAAGCTTTCAACCTCCATTCAAGTAACCATAACGGTTCATTCTTTTTCATAGAAATAAAACGAACGGTATCTTCGGTTAATCCGATGGCAGCATTATCCGATTCAATGTTGCTTATAAAGCCCCATTTGTAATCGCTCGTTGACAGATCTTCTAATATTTTTAAATCCTCTGACATCTATTTGGATTGATTCTAAATTGAAAGTATGGACAAAAAAAATTTACACTGAAAAACTCTCTCCGCAGCCACAGGTGCGACTTGCATTCGGATTAATAAATGCAAAACCTTTTCCGTTTAATCCATCTGTGAAATCCAATTCCGTTCCCACTAAATAGAGGAAACTCTTTCGATCGCACACGATTTTCATCCCTTTATCTTCAAATACCTTATCATCGGGACGAACTACATTATCAAACTCCAGTTTATAAGTCAACCCGGAACATCCACCACCTTCTACTCCGACACGAATGAATGCATCCGTCGGCTTGTGCTCCTCAAGCATGATATTCAACGCTTTAGCTTTCGCCCTTTCAGTTACCGTTATCATTTTGTCTTTATTGATTAAAATCAGGACAAAGATAGGCATCTGGGCGATGCAAGGCAAGCAAATCGCCTGTTAGCCGCATATTAGAAAAGAGTCGAGCGGCTAAACTGAAAAGTGATGTCAAATCAACCAAAAGTAAAGTGAATCAATAGTTTACCTCATAAAGATAAGCGGCTTCATCGGTACCAATAGTCTTAAGCAACCTGAATCTATTTGGATATTTTGCCTGAACGGGCTGCATCATGCGATGAATTGTATTCACGACCTGCCCGGTATTTCTCTTCGGATCCATCCTAAGGCTTGCAAGTATTATATACTTCACATTTTCCCTTTGCCATTCCATCAACACACTGTCTGCATTTGTTGTCGACACCCAATATTGCCCCTGGAATTTTTTTCCGTGACCATACATAAATGACATCTCCGGTTTGCGGGATAATACCACTGAATTTTCAGGCAAGCTATCAGCTGCATACGCGCTCATCTTCAAAAAATTTGACCAGTCAGGAGTGTATCCGTAATAAATATCTCCTCCCAGGTTTTTCGTTAATACGGAAGAGTTTTGCGATGCTTGAGTTGCTGTTTTTCCAACGGTTACCAATAACATAATCGCAGAAAAAAGAATCAGGACATATTGAAGTACATCAGCAGATTTTGCAAGTTGATATGCTCCGTAAAACAACATGAGAAAAATAAAAGGGATGGCGATGATGATCAGGCGATCCTGCATATTCTTCGCTTGAACACCGAAAAATATTCCGGCACAAAGAGCGATTGCATATAAACTGGAAAAGAAAATATATTTATTCCGCTTGCGACTGAGGAATGCAATTACGCAAAGCAATATTCCTGTGAGGTTCGCAAGTGCGGGAAATTGTTTGTTTGCATCGGTGCCGCGAATATTTAAGATGCGGAAAATGTGCAATGAAAAATATGTATTGAGATTATTAAAAAAACGGTCGATCATTCCTCCGAAATCTTCCTGACCTAATTCCGGCTTGTACAAGTCTTTCCGCAGCAACAATTCCAACTGCCCTGAGTCGTTCGGACCAAACACATTGGTAACAATCAATTGATAGATCATTCTTACAGCGAAGAATGCAACGACTACATAGAGTACATGTTTAAAATTTTTATTCAACGCAAAATAGAGCAGTACACTTCCGATGGTAACGAATGCAATACTTTTTGAGAGAGACAGAAGTGTAAACGCCAATCCGAACTGAATCCACTTTAAATAATTTTTCTTAAAGCCATCAAGCAATCCTTCCGACTGATCAGCGGAATCAATTAGCTTCATCATCACATAAAAACAAATGGACTGCAGAAAAAGGAAAAATGTTTCCGTATAAGTCTGGCTTGAATAGAACTGAATAAACCTGTTGAACGAGATAAAAGCAAGCAATGCAAACAACACTGTATAAGGAATCCGTTTTCTGAAAGTGATGTACGTGATCCACACAAAACCAAGCTGGCACAACAAAGATGTGAATTTAAGAACGACCACATTCAACCCGAAGAATTTTACAAACAGCGACAGAAAGAGAGGATATCCAGGACCTTGATAATACGGATAGCGACCATTATGCAAAAATTCCCAGGCGCGTTCGATGTACCCTGAATCATCTCCGCCTGTTGATACCTTTACATCAAACAGCAGGATTGAAAACAGTGTTGAAAGAAACAACAATACAAAAAATATTTTTTTTTCACGTTGTTCAAACCAATTGTCAAGGCGGAACAATGCACCTGTTTCTTTTACACTTTTTCCCTGCTTCTGCGTTTTTGCAGGAGGAACTTTAACGGGTTGAGAATGCTTTCCTTTTTGTGCCATAATACTGTGTCAGAAACTATTAATGATGCGAAAAGTAAATCAAAATTCGGAAATGGCAAATTATACAAGGCTTTGATCCTAAAACATTAGCGTTACTTTTGCAAAAAAAATTACAATGCTTGAAAATACGCAACGAACAGAGTTGAGCAGCCTGGGAGAATTCGGATTAATAAAACACCTGACTCAATTTATAGAAATTCACAATGAAAGTACGGTCAAGGGAATTGGTGATGACGCTGCCGTGATTGACAGCCAGGGAAAACTAACGGTTGTAACTACGGATATGCTTGCCGAGGGTGTTCATTTTGATTTGACTTTTCATCCATTGAAACATCTCGGTTACAAATGTGTCGTAGTAAACCTGTCGGATATTTATGCGATGAATGCTATTCCGAAACAATTGGTTGTTTCAATTGCGATCTCAAACCGTTTTTCACTGGAAGCGATCGAAGAATTTTACAGCGGAATGAAATCAGCATGCGATTATTACAAAGTGGATTTAGTCGGAGGCGATACAACTTCTTCTGTATCCGGATTAATTGTTTCGATTACAGCAATCGGAGTTGCTGATAAAGATGAGTTGGTGTACCGCAACGGAGCAAAAGAAAACGATTTGATTTGCCTTAGCGGAGATTTGGGAGGAGCTTACATGGGACTGCAATTACTTGAACGTGAGAAAAAAATATTTATCGAGAATCCTAAAATCCAACCTGACTTCCAGGGCAACGATTACATTCTTGAACGGCAACTGAAACCGGAAGCAAGAAAAGAGATCATTGAAAAACTTCGCGAACTGAATGTGAAACCAACTTCGATGATTGATATCTCAGACGGATTGTCTTCAGAGATTTTACACATCTGTACACAATCGGAGGTGGGTGCTGAAATTTATGAAGATAAAATTCCGATTGACCCTCAAACGTATGAGAGGGCGCGTGAATTTAATTTTGATCCCACTGTTTGTGCATTGAGTGGCGGAGAAGATTATGAATTACTTTTTACCATTCAGCAAAGTGATTACGAAACGCTGCGTATGCACATGGACATTTCCATCATCGGCCACATCACTCACAAAAATTCCGGAGTGAACCTTGTCGACAAATCAGGAAACTCAGTGAAGATCATTGCACAAGGATGGGATGCGCTTTTGAATAAGTAATCAGTTGACTAAGTTGATTTGGTAGATTAAGTCATTGGTTTATTAGTTCATTAGTAAGGTTCAACTTTCTCACTCGCTCACTTTCCCACCCTCTCACTTTCCCACTTTCTCCTTAATCAACTAAATCTACCAAATCAACTTAGTTTACTTTTTAAAGAAATGAATTGCAATTCACTAAACGCTACTCCGTTTCCTCTCAACAACTTTCCTGAAAGGAACATTCTCCGTTTTACTTTCTATCCATGAAATAAAATCAAAATGTTCGAATACTGTCTTTTCAAAATTATCTTTTGAAAGAAGAATTAAATCATCGTGGAATTTTTTATAAAGTTTATACTCTTCCTTCTGACCTGATGCAATGACACGATTGACAAAATCGAGAAAGATCGTTTCAAATTTATAAACTCTGTTACGCGAACAGAGATAACGCTGCAGCGATTTTACAGCATAAGGCAATAAATCCTGGTTCTTTAGTTCTACATGAATGATGATGTTGAAAATTTCAGCGAAGCAGTGAATATCCTGACTTTCATTAATGGAAGTATCATTCAGTAATTTATTAATCCACTTCAATGCAATTGAATACTTGCCCACGCCAAAATAAAGTACGGCAATGTTGAAATAGAAATAAGCCTTGCGAACAGGATTCAGTTTCTCTTCATAACGCGAAAGCCCGGCTTCAATTTTTGGTACGAGCTGAATTCCTTTTTCAAACTCACCGAGTGAAATGTATAACGTAATCTCGATGCTGTTGGCGCTTGAAAACAATTTAATCTCGATGTCTTCATTGCCTTTCGTATCAAGCGTCTCAGGAATCGCCTTCAGCTTTTTCATGTTTTCCATTACGTCATCGTATTTCTTCAGCTGACTGGCAACATAAATAGTATTGGTAAGAAGTGAAAAATAAAGATTCGGCTCTTCTCTGAAAAGTTCAGCATTGGATTCTATCAGTGAAACATTTTTTTCGAGATGCTGATAGCTCTTCCGGTAATCACCTGTTCCGAAATAGAACGCGCTGTAAATGTGATGAAATAAATATTTCGTCTCTGCAGAAAGCGCTTTGCTCTCCTTCTGCAATAACGTAGTATCAATGATCCTTTTAAATTTTTTTAATTCATCCTTCGTGCGGACCTTTCCCTTTTTGTTAAGTAACACGAACAGCCGGCTTTTAATATTCCAGTAGTCGTTGAAGTTTTTTATTCGTTCAGCGATGCGCACATCTTCGATCAAAAGTTTTTGTAAATCTTCTTCATTGCGGCCTGCATAATTATCCTTTTCAATCAGTTTCTTTTCCCATTGAAATACTTCACTGAGTGTCGCATACTTTTCATATTTCGTTGCCATGCGTTTGGCAGCTTCAAGCATGCGGGCGCACTGGTCGTATAAACTCTTCTTATAGAGAATTTCCGCGAAGTGAAGCTGACGTTTTAATTGCGCATCAATGGAACTGTTTGCATGAAAAGCATCGAGGCTACGAAGAACGGTTTCAAACAGTCTCGCTTTGGCAATGGCAAACTTATTAATGAATATTTCCTTCTGAAATTTTTTCAGGATGGCTTCTTCACTGTATTGCTTCTGTGTATCAATCGCTTCAAACAATTTCAAATAATTGTTCTTTTCGCTCGAATGCCGTGATGCATAAATCTTGAAATACCTTTTCTCAGGTTTGTTCATCGACTTAATCAAACGGTGCAGGCTATCAGATGGCTTCTTAGACATGTATATTAATGATGAATTTAGATTCTATTAAACTCTGCTTGCTTCACGAACTTCCTTTGGTTCTTCAGCCATCCTGAATATCAGATTGGATCCTTGATCAGCAATAGAAATAAGTCTTTCAAAGGAGATTGCGTTATCTTTCACTCCTTAAAATTAAGCTCTTTTTAGAAATGAAAGCGGGAAGTTAGAAATAATCAGGGTCGAAATCTACTCGGTTGAAATGTGCCTTATAATACAAAATTCACCGCGAATAAGGATCGGACAAAAGGAATGACCAAGGCTGACTAAAAAATCTTCGTTTTATTCCCTGCTAAACGCAATGTAATCCGTTGAGAAAAGTTTTGCGAATCCAAGCTGTCGAAGCATGGTAATGATTTGTCCGCGGTGATATGTTCCGTGATTTACTACATGCTGGATAATATCGCACACCTTGCTTTTGTATTCTTCTCCTGCAATGTTCTTATATGTCAATGAAGTTTGGAGAACATCCTCACCGCTGTTTTCAACAGAGTCGATAAGTTGTTGTGATGATTCCAGAAGCCCTTTTACAGCTTCTTCAAAAGTTCCGTTGAAATTTTTACTTGGAAAAGATGTCAGTGAAGTACCGAGTAAACGGTGAAGCCATATAACCTGAGCATCCCATATGTGAAACATTGTTTTCTTTACTGAAGGAAAGCTGCTTGCAATTTCTTTGTTGAGCTGTTCATCAGAAAGTGTCTGCAAAAAATCACAAATTCTTTTATTCGACCTAAGATTATAGTTCGTGTAATTGAGAAGGTGTTCTTTCATGCCAGTATACAATAGATAAATAAAAAAGCAAGCACTCGATCACTAAATCCTATTTGCCAAATAGTTGTCGATGCCTGCTTAAGTATAAAAATTTATGCGGTGACGCGCTGCTTCGACATCATCTCCTCAATCTCATCAGCTTCAACAGGAATTTTTGCCATCAGATCATGCGGACCTTTTTCAGTAAGAAGAATATCATTCTCAATCCTGATGCCGAGATTTTCTTCAGGAATATAAATACCGGGTTCGCACGTAAAGACCATTCCGGCTTGCATCGGAACATAACGATTGCCAATGTCATGAACATCCAATCCAAGAAAATGTGATGTGCCATGCATGAAATATTTTTTATAAAGCGGTTGTTTCGGATCCTGCTTTTTTACTTCATCGGCTTTCAGCAATCCAAGTCCGATCAACTCCTGTTCCATGATCTTTCCAACTTCTTCATGATATTTCGGAATCGTGTTACCAACCACAAGCATTTTCGTTGCCGCACGCATCACGCGCAATACAGCGTTGTACACATCACGCTGACGTTTTGAGAATTTACCACTTACAGGAATGCTGCGCGTTAAATCAGCGGCATAGTTTGCATATTCAGCACCGAAGTCCATCAGCAACACATCTCCGTCTTTACACTCCCTGTTGTTTTCCGTGTAATGCAATACGCAAGCACTTGCTCCACTGGCGATGATCGGACTGTATGCATGGCCATTCGCACGGTTGCGGGTAAACTCGTGAATGATCTCCGCTTCTATTTCATATTCCATCACGCCGGGTTTCACAAAATTTAATACCCTGCGAAAAGCTTTGTCCGTAATGTCACACGCTACACTCAACTGTTCAACTTCAGGTTGGGATTTGATGGAACGTAATTTCGCCATGATCGGGCCGGAACGTTCGTATTGATGATTCGGATACTTTGTACGCAATGCATTTGCAAAACGCTCATCACGGTACGGAACTTCAGTCACAAAACGATCGTTCTCATTCAGGTTTACATACACATAAGAAGAATGATGCATCATCACAGGAAGCATTGCTTCAAAATCGTCAGCCCAATACACATGCTGAATGCCTGAAGCTTCGCGCGCTTCTTCCTTGGTGTATTTGTGACCTTCCCAAACGGCAATATGTTCATTGGTTTTGCGGATGAATAATGCTTCACGATATTCAGGTAACGGATGATTCGGAGCAATCACCAATATGGTTTGTTCCTGGTCGATGCCTGTGAGCCAAAGCATGTCGGAATGCTGGCGGAATAAAAAATTTCCATCACCATTACGAGGCATTTCATCGTTGCTGTTGAAAATAGCAATGGCATCCTGTTTCAGGTGAGCAATAAATTTTTTCCTGTTCTCGATAAATAATTTTTTATCACTGGCTTTGTATTTCATACGTCTGCAATATTTATAAACCAAAGATAGAAAATGAAATTGAAATTATTCTCTCCGGGAATCCGATTTCACCAAACATTTTGGAATGCTCCATTGATGCTCGTATTTCTTTAAATCCAACTGATTTCCGTCACAATCGAATGCATCTCCATTCCTATTTTTCCGGATCATGCTCATTTTTCCGGACAGGATAGCGTCACATACAACTTTCTTTAAACCCTCTTCCGAAATATTTTTATTCGCTCTTCCGATTGTAATCCCGATTTTGTTATTGAATAAATCCATGGCGCTGCTTACTGAATCTGTCAACGCACCTTCTTCCATTCTTCCCTTTTTAAAATCTAAAAAATTTCCTTTCTCATGTGCTTTACCGAGATTCAATGCTTTCCGCCAACAAATGTGTTGCGACAAAAGAGCCATCCAATACGCGTGACGAAATGCATCTACTTGTCCGCCATTTTCATCACCATCAAGCAATGAATCCTTTATCATTTCTTTTGCGGCTGCTCTTGACTCAAGAGAAAGCTTGTATGTTTTCTTTGCGATGAACGGATGAAAAATTACCCAGCGTTTTTCGGGACAGGAAAGTTTTCGAAATGCCTGACCAGTATTTTGAGCAAAAGAAAATTGTGTAAATAAAAAAAAGCAAACAAAAATACCTGAGAGTTTCAGCGCTCGCTTTACCTCCGACAGGAACTTCTCTTTCAGAAAGCGATTGGGGAAAAACATTTTAAAAAATTATTCTGACTTCAATGCATAATGCCTTGGCTTCACTTTCTTCAATGCATCAGCAGGTTGCGGAACCCAGTGATGCAACCCACCAGCAAGTTCATCATCAAATGTTTTCGGGATGTTATTCGCTAGTGTCCTTTCTTTCCAGGTGAGTTGTTGCTTGCCGTCATCTTTTCGTTCCATCGTAATGCATCCTTCAACAGGACAAACGAGAGAACACAAATTACATCCCACACAATTTTCTTCAATGATGTATGGTTTACGATTCAGTATATCTTCGGATAAACCGATTGCCTGGTGCGCTCCGTCTTCACAAGCTGTGTAGCATAACTGGCATCCAATGCATTTGTCTTCGTTGATGTCTGCAACTACTTTGTATTTCAAGTTCAGATCTTCCCAATGTTTTACATTCGGCAATGCTTTTCCACGAAAGTCATCCAGCGTTTTAAATCCTTTTTCATCCATGTAACGCTCCAGTCCGGAAACCATTTCACGGATGATTCCGAAACCATAATGCATCACAGCTGTGCAAACCTGAACAGATGTGGCACCGAGTAAAATAAATTCAACGGCATCTCTCCAGTTCTCCACGCCACCAATTCCTGAAATAGGAATGGTTACCTGAGGATGCTGTGCACAATTCTTCAGCATGTTCATCGCAATGGGTTTCACTGCAGGTCCGCAATAACCACCGTTGGTGCTCTTTCCATCCACAACAGGATATGGAACAAACGTATCGATGTCTACTCCGATAACGCTCTGAATGGTGTTGATAAGAGAAATTGCATCACCGCCACCTTCTACTGCAGCAACAGCCGGACGTGTGATGTCAGAAATATTCGGAGTGAGTTTGACGATAACGGGAATAGTTGCTACTTCTTTTACCCAGCTCACAATCGTCTTCAATACTTTTGGTTCCTGTCCGACTGCAGATCCCATTCCACGTTCACACATTCCGTGCGGACAACCGAAATTTAATTCAACACCATCTGCTCCCGCATTGGTAACATCTTTCATGATCTGATGCCACTCTTCTCTTGTCTCTACCATCAACGAAGCAATCACAGCATGATTCGGAAAACGTTTTTTCACTTCTTCAATCTCACGAAGATTATCACGTAACGGACGATCAGTAATCAATTCAATATTATTGAACCCCATCATTCTTGTGTCGCGGTAATTCAATGAACCATAACGAGACGACACATTCACAACAGGAACTCCGAGCGTTTTCCAAACGGCACCGCCCCAGCCTGCATCAAATGCTTTCATGATCTGGTAACCGCTGTTTGTAGGCGGAGCGCTTGCCAGCCAGAATGGATTTGGAGATTTGATTCCTGCGAGGTTGGTGTGAAGATTTGCCATGAGATTCGTATTGAGATTTGGGAATCGTTGTTTCAACGAAGATAAATAATTGATTTGATTATAGTAACTATATCTACTTCTGTTGTTTTCAAAGTTGAAAAAAAATACTGAGGATAAAAAACCTTTTTGAAATTTATTATATTTACATTCATCTATTAAATACTTGTAACTATGCTTTGGAAAGGAAGACGGGAAAGCGGAAATGTAGAAGATCAACGTGGAATTTCAGGAAAGCATATCGCTTTTGGCGGAGGTGCAATCGGAATTATTATCCTGTTGATCAATGCTTTTCTTGGAGGAGATTCATCTCAGCTGTTGAATCAGTTGGGACAGGAAGTAAAGACCAGTCAGTCAACAAACGCTGCAAATCCGGAGGAAGATGAGATGGCTAAGTTTGTCTCCGTGGTACTTGCAGACAATGAAGATGTCTGGAATAAGATTTTTTCTGATGCAGGTTCTCAATACGAAGAACCCAAACTAGTCTTATTCCGCGATGGTATTGAATCAGGCTGTGGAAATGCCAGCTCATCTTCCGGTCCGTTTTATTGTCCGGGCGATCATAAGGTTTACATGGATCTAACTTTTTTTGACGAGCTGAAGAACCGTTTTGGCGCACAAGGTGGCGACTTCGCCATTGCTTATGTTGTGTCTCATGAAGTGGGACATCATGTTCAAAATCTATTAGGCACGTCCGCTAAAGTTCATGAAAGACAAGAGCAAGTAAGTGAAAAGGAAGCGAACAAACTTTCAGTTGCACTTGAACTTCAGGCGGATTTTTTCGCTGGCGTGTGGGCACATTACGATCAGAAAATGAAAAACATTCTGGAAGAAGGAGACATTGAAGAAGCCCTGAGTGCAGCCACAGCTGTGGGCGATGACCATTTACAAAAACTACTACGCGGACAAGTGATGCCTGATGCTTTTACGCATGGAACTTCAGAGCAACGTGTCTATTGGTTTAAGCGCGGCTTCGAAACAGGAGATTTAAAATCCGGAAATACTTTTGCGGAAGTGCAATAATTTTATTTCAAAAAATCGTGAATCCCCCACGCAGCTTTTTTTCCGTCAGCGACAGCATTTACAACTTCCTGCCCTCCACTTACTCCGTCTCCTGCTGCAAAATATTTTTTATTCGTTGACTGAAATTTTTCATTCACAGAAATTCTTCCTTTGTCATCTGTCTTCAGCCCGTCTATCAATTTCAACAGGTCAGTTTGTTTCGATTGTCCGGTTGCTTTAATCACCCAATCACATTCCACAACAAACTCGCTTCCGGGAATGTTTTCAAGTTTACCATTTGTTTCTTTGGTACGAATAAACTTTACACCTGCAGCCTTTCCGTTGCCGTTAATTTCAACCGGTGAAACATTGAACATTCCTTTCACACCGACACCTTTTGCGAGATCGTATTCAAAATCATATGCACCCATTCCTTCTTTGCTTCTGCGATACGCGAGAGTAACACTTTCGCTTCCCATGCGGGCGCTTTCAGAAGCCGCATCCATGGCTGTATTCCCGCCTCCAAGTACAACCACCTTTTTCGGAACGGAAACTTTATGATGATTCATTCTCAGCTTCTCTACAAATTCAACAGCGCCAAAAACATTTTCCAATTCTTCTCCTTTTATTTTCAGATCTGATGTTTTTCCCAAACCAATGCCGATGAAGATGGCATCGTATTTTTTCTCCAGCTCCTCCAATTCCTGTTTTGAACGAATGGCTTTGTTGTAATGAACTTTGTAACCGAATTGTTTTTCGAGATAGCTCATTTCATCCAACGCTTCCTTGTTCGTGATTTTATAAGGAGCAACTCCATACACTGTCAAGCCTGATGACTTTTCTTTTGCTTCAAAGATGTCAACTTCAAATCCCATCATTCTCAATTCACAGGCACAACTAACTCCCGCCGGACCAGCACCAATGACAGCAACTTTTTTTCCATTTGGTTTTCCGGTGATGAAAAGTTTTTTGTCAGAGGAAATTGCTTTCCCTGTTGCAAAGCTTTGCAGTCTTCCTATCTCAATTGGTTTTACATCCTGATGATTGTAAACGCAAGATCCTTCGCACAAGACCTCTGTCGGGCAAACTTTTCCGCAGGCATATCCAAAGAAATTAGAATCATAAATTGTCTTTGCAGCACCCATTTCATTCTTCGCATTGATCTGCCGGATGAAAAGAGGGATGTCAATCCCAGTTGGGCAAGCATTCACACACGGTGCATCGTAGCAAAACAAACAGCGTGAACTTTCATAGTACGCTTCTGTTTCACTCATCAAAGGTTTTATCTGCTTGAAGTTTTCATTAAACTCCTGTTCGCTTGTAGGTTGCTTGTATTCACTCATTGATTTAAGTTGTTGAGTTGTTGTGATATGGGTTGCCAGGTTAATATGCTGTTGAATCTTCTAAACAACCTAATAACTTAACAACTAATTTTTTTACAATTCCACTAACCTTCCATAGGTTTCCGGTCTGCGGTCGCGGAAGAACTGCCACGTGGAACGAACTTCTTCAATCATATCAAGATCAAATTCCGCCACAAGCAATTCATCTTTGTCTTCTGATGCCTGAGCAAAAATTTGTCCCCGCGGATCAACAAAATAAGATGACCCATAAAATTTTCCGAGATTCCATGGTTTCTCTTCACCAACACGGTTGATGCAGCCCATGAAATAACCATTCGCGGCAGCATGTGCAGGTTGTTCCAACTTCCATAAATATTGAGAGAGTCCGGCAACGGTTGCTGAAGGATTGTAAACGATCTCTGCTCCGTTCAAACCGAGACATCGAGCGCCATCAGGAAAATGACGGTCGTAACAAATGTACACTCCCACTTTTGCATACTTCGTCTGGAAAACAGGGTAACCGAGATTTCCCGGCTTAAAGAAAAATTTTTCCCAGAAACCTGATGTATGCGGAATATGATTCTTGCGGTATTTACCAAGATAAGTTCCGTCAGCATCAATCACCGCTGCCGTATTATACAACACTCCGGCTTGCTCCTTTTCATAGATCGGAACGATGATGACCATGTTGTATTTCTTTGCGTACGTTGACATCAGATCTGTGGTTGGTCCCGGAACCGTTTCAGCGCTCTCGTACCATTTCTTATCCTGGCCCGGACAGAAATACGGAGTGTTAAAAATTTCCTGCAGACATAAAACCTGCACACCCTTTTTTCCTGCTTCTTCGATGAGTGGAATATGCTTCGCCACCATGGCGTCTACAATTTCCTTGATGGTTCCTTCGCCTTCCGTTTTCGGAAGTGACATCTGAATTAATCCTGATTTGATTTTTCTTGCCATAAGTTGTTGCGTTATTAAGTTGTTTAGTTGTTAAGCAGATGACTTCTACGCTATCGTTGATTCCTTTTCCACTTTTGCTCTTTTCAAATATGCTATGTAACCATTCAAAATCTTCAGGCAATTTTCAGCCATCTCCTTGTGAGAATTGAACTCTGTATCATTTATATAATTTTCATCTTGGGCGCAGATTAAGTGATCGAGCGTCTCATACAGAGAACCTCGTGATATACGGCAAAAGCGAATATTATCCTGGTGATTAAATCTGCCAAAACCCTCCGCAATGTTTGTCGCGATTGATCTTGATGAACGAATAATCTGATCAGTCAGTCTGAATTTCTCTTCTGATGGAAATGATTTAATCAACTTAGAAACTGATATTCTCAGATCTCTTGCCGATTGCCAAACTGCCAATTCCGTAAAACTATTCATGAGCAAACCACTTTTCAGATTAACAAACAACTTAACAACACAACAACTAAATTATCGAAGAAACTTTATTTCGTTTCACAAACTGTCCGTATCCTTTTTTAATTTTTACTTCTCCGTTGTCAATTGCAACTTGTCCGCGAAGTAAAACGGTTTTACATTTGCCTTTCAGTTCCCATCCTTCATATGATGAATAGTCAACATTCATATGATGAGTTTTAGCAGAGATGGCATGCTTTTCATTCGGGTCAAATATAATTAAATCAGCGTCTGAAT
This sequence comes from Bacteroidota bacterium, assembly GCA_043742705.1. Lineage (GTDB taxonomy): Bacteria > Bacteroidota > Bacteroidia > AKYH767-A > 2013-40CM-41-45 > JAPLDA01. The sequence continues at coordinate 10,183 of JAYTXY010000031.1, read as the reverse complement.
CAATACCAATGGTTCCCTTCTTCGGATACATGCCGAAAATTTTCGCGGGATTCGTTGCCGTTACTTCCACAAATTTATTGAGGGTTATTTTTCCTTTGTTCACACCTTCCGAAAAAAGTAATTCCAAACGATGCTCAATAGCAGGATGTCCGTTTGGTATTTTTGAAAAATCCTTTTCTCCCATTTTTTTCTGCTCCCATTTAAATGGACAATGATCTGTTGCGACTACCTGCACAGTTCCCTGGTTGATACCTGCCCACAATGCTGCCTGGTCTTTTTTCTCCCGCAACGGTGGACTCATTACCCATTTCGCTCCGTCAAAATCTTTTTCATATAGTGAAGCGTCCAGCAACAAATACTGAATGCATGTCTCTACAAAAACTTTTTGGTTTCTCCTTTCAACATCACGAATGTGATTGAGCGCACCTTCGCAAGTCATATGTACAACATAAGCCGGAACACCGGTATAATTCGCCATGTCAGAAAAACGTCCGGTCGCTTCTGCTTCTGTAATTTCAGGTTGAGAAAGATAATGGTAGAGTGGAGAAAGTTTTCCTTCAGCACGATGTTTAGCAATCAGGAAATCAATCATGTCACCATTAGTTGCATGAACCGTAACTATTCCACCTTGCGCTTTCACTTCATTCATCAAGCCGACCATCTGACGATCGTCAATCATCAACGCACCTTTGTATGCCATGAATGTTTTGAAAGAAACGATTCCTTCTTTCTCCACCATGTCCTTCACTTCGGCTTTTGTGTTTTCATTAAAATCAGTCACAGCCATATGAAAAGAATAATCGCCAAAGCAATTTCCGTTCGATCGTCCCTGCCATTGCTGCAATGCATGATACAGTGATTTGCCTTGTGTCTGCAAAACAAAATCAATCACCATGGTTGTGCCGCCATGCAATGCAGCGAGTGTTCCTGTTTCGTAGTTGTCGCTGGAAAATGTTCCCATGAAAGGCATATCAAGGTGAACATGCGGGTCAATTCCTCCGGGAAGAATTAACTTCCCTTTTGCATCAATTGTTTTATCAGCAGCCATAGCAAGATTTTTTCCAATGGCTGAAATTTTTTCTCCTTCGATAAAAATATCTGCGATGTAATCTTCCGCTGCCGTAATGATGCGACCGTTCTTAATGAGGATAGACATATGCCGAGAATTTAATTTTCTAAATTACTAATTAATTTTAAAATGCAACAACCTCGGCTGAAGATACTCAACCTTTTAACCGTATTTCTGAAATCAAGTGCACATTCAAGACAGACTTTCGTCAACAGATCACTTATCCGTTGACAACCCTCTTTTCATCAACAAGAGGTAAATAAAAAACGAAACTGCAAACCCAACAAACCATGCGTAATTGTAGAGGTGAGAAATCCATTCTGGAAAAGCTTCTTTAGAAATTACATGGATCGTCAATAAAAACCCGGGAACATTCGGAAGAATGCCAACCAAAAGAGCAGTGATGGCAGCACGGTTAAAACCATTCGAGTAAGAATAACTTCCTTTCATTGAATACAAATCGTTCGTGACAAGTTCTTTTTTCCGGATGAAAAAATAGTCTGCTATCATAATTCCTCCAACCGGTCCGAGTAAACTTGAGTATGCAATCAGCCAGGTGAAAATATAACCATTCGGGTCAGCGATGAGCTTCCATGGAAAAATGAGAATACCAATAATACCCGTGATGTAACCACCTGTTCTGAAATTTATTTTTGACGGAGACAGGTTTGCAAAATCATTTGCGGGACTTACAATGTTCGCTGCAATGTTGGTAGCTAATGTAGAAATTGTAACGGCAATCATGGCAATACTTACCAGTAATTTACTTTCAAATTTTCCGGCAAGTACCAGCGGATCCCAGATTGTTTCTCCATAAATAATAAATGTTGCTGACGTAACGACTACACCTATGAATGAAAACAATGTCATGGATGGGGGAAGTCCGATTGCCTGCCCTGCAATTTGTGCGCGCTGACTTTTTGCATACCGTGTAAAATCAGGAATATTAAGGGAGAGCGTTGCCCAGAAACCAACCATGCCCGTTAATCCCGGGAAAAAATAATTCCAAAATTCTCCGCTCGTTTGAAATTTTGATGGCTGAGATAAAATCGGTCCCAATCCGTGTCCGGCAGAAATTGCCCAGAACAAAAGCGCCAGAGCCGCAACCGGAAGAAAGAATGCTTTGAACACTAAAAGTTTCCGGATACTATCAACTCCGAGGTGAACAACATACATGTTCAGTAACCAGAAAAGAAAAAACGTAATGGCAGGACCCGTCTGTAATCCGAATGATGCAGGAAAAATTTGCGGAAGTGTTTCCAAAGATGGCATCCATATTTTAAACATGAGATACAATGCATATCCTCCGATCCATGTTTGAATTCCAAACCAACCACAGGCGACAATGGCACGAAGCATTGCCGGAACATTCGCTCCTCTCACACCAAAACTTGCACGTGCAAGCACAGGAAAAGGAATGCCGTATTTCGCTCCCGCATGTCCGTTTAAAATCATCGGAATTAGAACGACAGTATTACCGATAAAAATTGTGAGGATGGCTTGCCACCAATTCATTCCACCTGAGATGAGCGAGCTTGCAAGCATGTAAGTAGGAATGCACAAGCTCATGCTGATCCAGAGTGCTGCGTAGTTCCAGGTATTCCATGTTCGCTTTTCCTGCGGAACCGGAGCAAGATCTTCGCTATAGAGAGCGGAAGAATTATTTGATTGCGTGTCCATGAATTTTATTTTCCGACTTAAGTTTAAAACCAATTCGCTTTCGTGGTGGTTGTTTAGGATTCAACAATTGCTTCAGTGCAGTGAATATTAATTGAATGTCCGCATCCTGCTTGCTTGCCTTCCGTTCCAATTGTTCAAGTTTCAGCAAAATATCTTTATGAGTCAAGAATATTTCTCTCATCCTTGTAAAAATGCGAATAATACGGATGTTGACTTCAATGGCTTGCTTGCTATTGAGAACACTTGAAAGCATAGCAACGCCTTGTTCTGTGAAGCAATAAGGCTGATAACGCAATCCCATTTTGTCGGAAAAATTGGAGGTGCCAAATTGGTACCTCCAATTCTTAAACTCATTTCCTGTCAACTCAAACATAAAATCTTTCGGAAAGCGATCAATGTTTCTTTTCACTTGTCTCTTGAGGTACTTCGTTTCAACACCGTACAATTCTGCAAGATCACGATCAAGCATCACTTTCATTCCACGAATAAGATAAATTTTGTTGATGATACGTTCATCAGGCAATCGAATAAGTTTTTTCATTGGATAATAATAAAAGAGTTAAAAAGTGTTTTCAAAAATAAAATTCAAATTTGAGGTCACAATTTGTGACTTCAAGATTAAAGAGATATCAAAACAGAATATCTCTAAAAGCGTTATCGTCAATTGCGATAAGTCAATTCAAAATAAAAAGTAAACCTAAAAATTACCCTTTGCAATATTCATCCGCCACTGAAATAGCTTTGGAAATAATATCCATTCCCTCATCCATTTCATCCTTCGTAATACAAAGCGGAGGAGCTGTAAAAATATAATTCCATCGCACAAATGTGAACATTCCCAACTCTGTAAGTTTTGCTGAAACTTTATTCATCACTTCCATTTCCGTTGGCGATGCATTCCATGGAGCCATCGGTTCTTTTGTCTTCCTGTTCTTTACTAATTCAATACAGCCCAGCAATCCGGTATTTCTATAATCACCTATGCTTGGATGCTTCTGCATCATTTCCGCAATACGTTTTTCCATGTACGCACCCATTTTCGCAGCATTGTCGATGAGATTTTCATCTTCATAAATTTTCAGCACTTCGTTTGCCGCAGCGCAGGCAACTGCGTGCGCAGAATATGTAAGTCCGAGCGGAAGAGGTTTGTTATCGAATGCACTTATGATTTCTTCTTTGATGATCATTCCGCCAAGAGGAATGTAACCACACGTTAACCCTTTTGCAAAACACATGATGTCAGGAACTACGTTGTGATGATCAACACCAAACCATTTTCCTGTACGACCGAAACCGCTCATCACTTCATCGCAGATCAAAAGTATTCCGTAACGATCAGCAATCTCTCTCACTTTTTTCCAATAGCCCGGAGGATATTTAATACAACCACTCGAACCGCTTTCGCCTTCCAGTAAAATCGCTGCAACATTTTGCGGACCTTCATACTTGATAATGCGCTCCATGTGTTCGGCTGCATTTTCAGAACACTCTTCTTTTGTTTGGCTGTTCCACGGACAACGGTAGAAATACGGGTTCTCTACATGAATAAAGTTAGGCGCTTGCTGACTGTCATGTGGAAGTTTGCGAGGATCACCTCCGACTGACATCGCAGCGTACGATGCTCCGTGATAACCCTGGTAGAGAGAAAGAATTTTGTGACGACCAGTATACAGTCTCGCAAACTTGATTGCGTTTTCAATAGCTTCTGCTCCGGCATTCGTGAAAAAAGTTTTCTTCAGAGAACCCGGAGTTATTTCCGCCAACTTCTTTCCCAACTCTCCGCGAGCTTTGGTAATCATTCCGGGATGAACAAAACTCACTTCATCCATCTGGCGATCCACGGCTTCTTTCACTCTTGGATGACCATGACCAATGTTCATGTTCATCAGCTGCGATGAAAAATCTAAAATCTTTTTTCCGCTTCTGTCAAAGAGATAAACTCCTTTTGCTCCTTTTATGTTCAACGGATTCAATCCTGATTGCTTACTCCACGAGAAAATGGTGTAATCAAGATTGTTTTTTAAGATCTCTTCCTTTTCAGAAACTGACAATTCTACTTCCATGTTTATTAATTTGATAATTCGGTGATTTGATAATTTGATGATTGAAACTAGATAACAATTTAAGAGGGTTTTACCCAAAACGATGATTTCACTTTTTTGACAATTCGCATCATCAAATTAAATTTAGCTCATCCAATTCGTCTTTCCTTCAGGATTCCATTTCACAGTGGTCTTTTTCAGTTTCGTCCAGAATTCGATAGAACTCTTTCCGGTGATATCACACACTCCGAATTTACTTTCATTCCATCCTCCGAATGAAAACGGTTCGCGCGGAACAGGAACACCTACATTTACACCTATCATTCCGGCGCTGGCGCGATCCATTATCTGTCTTGCGACTCCTCCGCTCTGTGTGAATACAGATGCAGCGTTTCCATAATTGGAACTGTTCTCAATGTTGATGGCTTCGTCAACATCTTTTGCACGAATGATTGCGAGAACAGGACCGAAGACTTCTTCCTTTGCGATTGCCATATCAGGAGTTACGAAATCAATCACTGTTGGTCCAACATAAAATCCGCCTTCCATTCCTTCCACTTTGCAGTTACGACCGTCAACCAAAATTTTTGCTCCGGCTTTTTCTGCTTCGGTGATATAACGCTCAATTCTCTCTTTCGCTTCTTTAGTAATAACAGATCCGAGATTTTTTCCCGGAATTATTTTTTTTGACTCGTCACAAATTTTCTGAATGATCGCGTCAACAGGTCCGACAGCAACCATGGCTGATGCAGCCATGCAACGTTGTCCGGCACAACCGCTCATTGAAGCCGTTACATTCGATGCAGTCATATCAGGATGTGCATCAGGCATTACGATGAGATGATTTTTTGCTCCGCCCAAAGCCGTGCAACGTTTTAAGTTTGCCGTTGCGCGCTTGTAGACAATCTTCGCAACTTTTGTTGAACCGACAAATGACACCGCTTCAATTCCGGGATGATCACAAATTGCTTCAACAATTTCACGGTCACCATTTACCACATTAAAAACTCCGTCAGGCAAACCTGCTTCTTTCAACATCTCTGCAATGCGGTTCGATGAAATAGGAACTTGCTCAGACGGTTTCAGGATCATGCAATTTCCAAGAGCGATTGCATTCGGAATTGTCCAATGCGGAACCATGTGCGGAAAATTAAAAGGCGCGATGGATGCAACCACACCCAACGGTTTATGTTCAACACGGCATTCAACGCCACGACTCACTTCCAATAACTCACCCGAAATTAATTGCGGCAATGAACAAGCAAACTCCGTCAGCTCAATACTTTTTTCTACTTCCGCTGTCGCTTCATCCATGGTCTTGCCATTCTCGTCATGCGTGAGCTTTGCCAGTTCTTTTAGATTTTTCTCAAGCAATGTTTTATACCTGTAAAAAATCTGCACACGTTCTTTGATCGGCATCGCAGACCAAGCAGGAAACGCTGCCTGTGCAGCTTTCACCGCTTCATCAAGATCATTTGATGTTGAAAGAGGAACGGTGGAAATTACTTTCCCTGTCAATGGACTTAAAACTTCCATTGATTTTTTTCCGTTGGGAATAAATTTTCCGGCTACGTAGTTTTTTACTTCAGGGTATTTTAAAGTGATTGTTTCCATTGGAGTTTATTTGAATGAGTAAAGATAGTAAAAGATGGATTTATCTGAGACTTCTGCGTCAGGAAAGACCCGCCATTTAATCAGCAGACATTAATATAAAGTAAATCGAGAAAGTGTGACAAGGAGAAAGTGAGAAGAAACGCAGGTCTTGATTCTTATGTCTTGAGTCCATTTATTCTCCAATATCCTCGTTCCACAGCAACGGTTTTTCGCGGATAAATTTTTCCATCATTTCAATACATTCCTTATTGCCGAGGTTGATGACTTCCACTCCATGTTGCTTCATAAAATCTTCTGCGCCTGAAAAGGTTTTATTTTCCCCAACGATAACTTTTTTGATGCTGAATTGAACAACCGTTCCGGCGCACATGTAGCAAGGCATCAACGTGGAATACAAAACGGTTCCCTTGTAAGAGCCGATCCTTCCTGCATTACGAAGGCAGTCCGTTTCGGCATGAGTCATTGGATCATTTTTCTGAACGCGCTGGTTATGACCTCTTCCTACAATCTTTCCGTCTTTTACCAAAACAGATCCGATCGGAATTCCTCCTTCGGCTAATCCCTTGCGCGCTTCGTCAATAGCGGCTTGCATGAATTCATCCATCTTGTTGAGTGATTAGGTAACTATGTGATTAAGTGACGAGGAGACAAGTACTAAAAAATTTTGATGAGTTGATGAGATGATTTGTTTATTCAATTAGAGATTAACTAAATATAAAGCCGTTACAGATCATTAGAAATTGGGTTCAAATTTATTTAATTCTCATTACAACTTAGTTGCTTAGTCACCTAATCACTTCGTCACCTCTCAAACAAACGATTGCAGGTCATACAACTTCCTGTACACTCCTGCATTTTCCAACAACTCATTGTGTTTTCCGCGTTCAATAATTTCACCTTTCTGCATGACGATGATTTCATCTGCATGTTGAATGGTTGACAGGCGATGTGCAATTACAAGAACTGTTCTGTTTTTCATCAACTTGGTTAAAGCATCCTGCACGAGGCGCTCGCTTTCTGTATCGAGTGCAGATGTTGCTTCGTCTAAAATAAGTATCGGTGGATTTTTTAATACCGCTCTTGCAATGCTGATACGTTGCCGCTGACCACCACTCATCTTTCCTCCGCGATCACCGATGTTGGTTTGATAACCTTGTGGCATTTCCATAATGAAGTCGTGTGCATTGGCAATCTTTGCAGCGGCAATTACATCTTCTTCTTTTGCATTATCCATTCCGAATGCAATGTTGTTGAAGACTGAATCGTTGAACAAAATACTTTCCTGTGTAACAACGCCAATCAATTTTCTCAGGTCTGATAATTTATAGTCTGAAATATTTTCTCCATCCACTAAAATTTCTCCTTTATCCAAATCATAAAAGCGTGGAAGCAAATCAGCGAGTGTTGTTTTTCCCGAACCACTTTGTCCAACCAATGCAATCGTTTTTCCTTTTTCGATTTTCAGATCAACTTCTTTCAACACCCAGCCCGCTCCGCCTTTGTGATAAGCAAAAGAAACCTTTCTATATTCAATAGAATGATTGAAGTCAGAAATCTGCAACGAGTGCTCTTTGTCGCGAATGGTAATTTCTGCATCAAGAATACTGTTGATGCGTTCTGCCGAAGCAAGACCTTTCTGTGCATTGTAATAAGCATCTGTAAATGCTTTTGCCGGAGGAATGATCTGTGAAAAGATTGCGAGAAAGGAAATAAACATGGATGGCTCCATCTGTTTGTCAAGAACTATTTTTCCTCCGAAGTAAAGAATGACTGCCATCGCTGCGGCTCCGAGGAATTCGCTCATCGGTGAACTCAAATCACGTTTGCGCATGGCACGCGTGAGTAACCTTCGATGCTCATTATTTGCTTCCACGAATTTTCTTTTTGAAGACGACTCCGCTGAAAACGCTTTGATGATGCGAAGTCCGCCAAGTGTTTCTTCAATGATACTAATGAGCAAACCCATCTTCGCCTGAACTTTCGAGGAACTTTTTCTCAGGCTGCTGCCGATCACTCCAATCAGTAGTCCTGCAATGGGAAGAAGGATAAGAACCATCAGTGTAAGTTGTGCACTCATCACTAGCATGAACGTAAGAAATAAAATGATCGTGAGCGGTTCACGGAATAATACTTCCAGCGATGACATGATTCCCCACTCTACTTCCATGACATCGTTGCTCATGCGGGCGATCAAATCGCCTTTGCGTTCTTCGCTGAAATAACTCAGCGGCAAATGAAGAATTTTTTCATACATCTGACTGCGTAAATCACGCACCACTCCAAAGCGTGCCGGGGAAATAAAAAACTGCGCGAGGTAACGGAAGAAATTTTTGAAGAAGAACATGACAACAACCATCACGGCAATTAACATCAACGCTTCCGTTTGTCCGTGCTCAACGATAAAATGTGAGAGAAAATAATTGAAGTTGTTCAGCAACGTCTTCACCGAAAAACTCCACGGAATCAATTGATAATTTCCTTCCTGGCTGAACAAGACATTCAAAAAAGGGAATATCATCGTAAGAGAAAAAAGAGAAAAAATAACGGAGAGAAAATTGAAAAAAATATTGAGCGCTACATTGGTCTTGTAGTTCTTCAAATAGCCCAGCAGTCTTAAATAATTTTTCACGTGACAAATATATCCCTTTTTTAATGTGCAAATGTGCAGATTAGTAAATGTGCAAATGGGATGGCTCTATCCCGGACTTGACCGCATAAGCAAACATCTGCACATCCATACATTTGCCAATCTGCACATCAAAATCACTATCTTCGCCCAATGGATTCAATGAGACAACAGAAGTATGCACGTCTTATCCAGAAGGAAATGGGTGAGATTTTTCAACGTGACGGATACAATTATTTCGGAAAAGCGTTTGTAACGGTCACCGGGGCTCAGGTGAGTCCTGATCTTGGCGTTGCAAAAATTTATGTGAGCATTTTCGGTGCAAAAGACAGCAACGTTGTTCTCAGCCAGATTGAAAAGCATACTAAAGAAATCAGGAAGGTGTTAGGTTCCCAAATTCGCCACCAGGCGCGAATCATTCCCGAGTTAAAATTTTTTCTTGACGATTCTCTCGACCAGGTGGAGAAGATTGAAAAACTTCTGAAGGATTCTACGAAGCAACCTCCGGAAAACAATTAGCTAATCCGGTTATTTGATAATTTGATAATTGTTAAAGAAAATTATCGAAGGCCAATGCTTGCAGCAATAATGAATCTTGTGCTGGAAAGATCTTCTATGTAACTCCCGTTACTATCTATCCCTGTATTTTTACATGAGGTGGAACCGTAAGCAGCACTTAGCCCGATTCCCCATTTGTTTGAAATCCACCAATGCTTCCCGGCACGAAGCTGATAGGAGAACCCATAATCGGTTCTATTCGTCAGGCTGTTTCCATTGTTGGAGAAATCAATAACAAATGTACCGGCACCAAGTGTTGTTGAAAAAAACACATCGGAAGGAACAAGGTAATAGGTAATTCCAACACCGTAAGAGACTTCACCGACAGAAAGTTTGTTGGATGATGGATAGGAAATTCCGTTGATCGTTAACTCCGGTGCGAAAACATCTTTACTCAATGCATCGAATGTAAGTACAAGATTTTCCTGTATCGCTCCACCGATTTTAAAATCAATCCCTATTCCTGTCCCGCTGAATTTAAGTGTGCTCACTCCACCACCCTGGTAGGCAACGTCAGTGATCGATCCGAAGACAGGCCCGAAACCCAATTCAATATGAAAGCCTTTGTGTGAATGATAATCACCGCCAGGAGAA
>JAYTXY010000030.1:0-12417 GCA_043742705.1 Bacteroidota bacterium | reverse complement strand
GGCCACAACAGCTGTCGGAGTTGTTCTTATACTATCACGGTAAATGATTTGAGTAACTATTCCTGCAGAAGTATTTATTTCCAGTAAAGGAATTCCCTGTCCTGTCCCGAGCCATTTGTATTCTGTAGCAACAGGTCGCGGAAAAGAAAAACCAAAACCTCCTGCATCATAATGTACCGAATCTGTTTCGTCAATCACTGATTTGACACGCAGCACGGAAAAGGTTCCATAAGGAGTTGTCAATGTTCCCCAGCCGTCAACGATGTCAGTTCGTGTTTTCTCTCCTCCATAATATCCAATACCGGGAATGGAAAGCGAAAAAGAAGAGTTCGAGGATCCTCCATCATTGTAGTGTAGTGGAAAGCGATAGAGTGTGTCCTTTAATGTATATGGAACACCGTACGGAAAACCATTAAAGCTTGCGCCAAAACCGGTTTGAACATATGATGTGGGATTCTTTTTATAAAAATCATACTGGTAATCGATCGTTAAAGCTCCTCCTAACGTAACGGTCGGAGTATTTGACTTCAATGCAAACGAAGAAGTTGAGAATGAGAATGCATAAAGGCCTGTCGATAAGATCGAAACGAATGTGTCCATCGATTGTGAAGTATAAGCAAGCTGAGAATAATCCCATGAGTAGTTTGCCCCGGCAGCTGTTTCATCCATTCCAATAAAAGGTTGAGCAAAACTGAAATTGATTATATTATTTACAGAAGGCATATCCGAACTTGAAATGGTGATTTGCGCGGAAGAAATTTTCACACTCATCAAGGTCAGCAGAAATAAGATAATTTTAATGTAGTTTTTTTTCATCGGTTTTTTTTTATTGTCTACCGTAAAGATAATAAACTCCCCACATAAAGCCGGAATAAGCTTACCAATAAGCCTTCATGAGCTCAAGTGACCAACTCGACTGTTTGATTTCCTGCCTTGGCAGAAATTCTTTCATCACGGGTTTAATGTCGAGTACAGGAGTTCCCTTGATTGCATCCAGCCCTTTCACAATGATGGAACGTTCTCTTCTCTCCATGAGTTGAACAATGGTAGCGCCCAATTTATTGGGTCTTGCTCTGCCACGTTGCGCAAAAATTCCTGTGAGAGGATACTCTTTATTATTGCGTGGATGACGAAGATCAAAAACAACTTCAGCATCGCTAAGCAGATGAAAGTAAAATATGATTTCCAGGTGAGAAAAATCCTCAATGCCAGTAAGACAGCTGCCTGGCAATAAATCGACAAGCACAATCTCCGAAACTACTTCTCCCCACCGGTCATCTGTAGGAGAAATCCGATTGTTTTTCACGAATGCAACAGGGCGAACCGTTAGTTGATCTGAATTATCCATGATGTAAAGAAATAAAATTACATCCGATAATTCATCTTCAAAAAACTAAACCGCGAATAAAAGAATTAATTGTTGATGACAATCTTTTGATGATAGAGGTCTTCACCAATCAGAATAGATACAAAGTAAGTTCCGTTCGATAACGTAAGGTTACCGTTATCAGCCAGCTTATTAATTCCTGATTGAAGAACAAGGTCATCTCTTCTAAGCACCGTTCTTCCGCTGATGTCATCTATTTCAAGGCTATAATTTTCATTTTTCGATCCTGTAAACAAAACAGACAGATCAGCATTTGTTGCAGGATTCGGATAAACGATCACATCTCTTTTTCCGTTTGTACGAATTGCCCGAACAGCAGAATAAGACTTTGTTCCGTCATAATCGACCTGACAAAGTCTATAGTAATTGATGCCCGGTAGAGGGGAATCGTCAAAAGAATTGTAATAATGTGCCTGCGAACTTGTACCGTTTCCACCAACAGTCGCAATGTCTTTAAATCCCAGGTTATCGAATGAACGTTGAACAAGAAAATAGTCGTTGTTAACTTCTGTCGCAGTAGTCCAGTCAAGCAAAACTTTTCCAGAAGAATATTTTGCATTGAAGTCAACCAGTTTAACAGGAAAAGGAGGGTTTCCTAAACTTGATGGACCGGAAACCAGACCATCAGAAGCCTGCCATACGGTAGCCGAACAGATATCAATGTAATTTGAATTTCCTCCTCCACTTCCCGGATCAAGGTTGCCGCCGGTATAAACAAGAAGCCAGGATCCACAAGGAAGGGTAAGTTTCTTACCTGTCGAAAAAGAAAGGGTTCCGTGAAGAAGAATCCCAACCGGTGACCCGGTAATAGTAATAGTACTGTTCACTGTAATAGTGTAGCCAGCTGGAATCGATACTGTATCTCCTGCCTGGGGAACACGCGGAGTACCGCTAAACAACCAGGTTGAAGGATTGGTCCAGTTACCTGTCGCATTTGCAGAACCGTTGCCTGCCAGAACTTTTTGCTGAAGAGAACTGCAAAGAAGAACTAATAATATAGAGAAGGTTTTTATTCTTGCGTTCATAACTTTGTTACTCTTTGCCCGATTTTATTTTAATGTGTTTGATGCGACAAAAATATACTTTTAAGTTGACATAAAACACATTGATGATTTATTATACATTAACATAAAATACAATGTTGTCATAAAAGTATCCCAATAAAACGGCTATAACAACCGAATTTTGGCTAATGATTAAAATAGCTTGGTAAGAGGAAAAAATTGATATCTAAAAAAAATGCTTATTCCATTAAAAATGAAATAATTACATATCAATAGCCTGTGCAATCAATTCTGCAACGTCAAGAACTTTTACATCTTGTTCCTGATTAAAATTCTTCACACCGTCAGTCATCATTGTCATGCAAAAAGGACAGCCAACAGCAATCACATCAGGTTTTAAAGCAAGCGCTTCTTCCGTGCGCTCGATGTTCACGTCTTTAGTTCCCTTCTCCGGCTCTTTAAACATTTGTCCTCCACCTGCTCCGCAGCAAAGACCTTTCGAACGCGAGCGTTTCATCTCAGAAAGTTCAGAGTCCAATTTCGCGATTACCGTTCTTGGAGCTTCGTACACATTGTTTCCCCTTCCGAGATAACAAGGATCATGAAACGTAATTTTTTTTCCTGTGAACTTCCCTCCTTCTACTTTCAGTTTACCGTCATCTATTAACTGCTGAAGCAGCATCGTATGATGAAGCACTTCGTAGTTTCCTCCAAGTTCGGGATACTCGTTCTTCAATGTATTGAAACAATGCGGACAAGCAGTGACAATTTTTTTTACTCCATAACCATTCAACACTCCGATGTTTGTCATGGCTTGCATCTGGAAAAGAAATTCATTGCCCGAACGTTTTGCCGGATCTCCTGTACAACTTTCTTCGGTGCCAAGCACGGCAAATTTTATCCCTACGTGATGCAATATTTTCGCAACAGCTTTGGTAATCTTTTGCGCACGCTCATCGAAACTTCCCGCGCAGCCAACCCAGAAAAGAATTTCAGGCTGCTCTCCTCTTGCTGCGTAATCTGCGTATGTTTCTATTTTGAAATCCATTTAAATACAGTTCAAAGTTCTGAGTTCAAAGTTGAGTCTGCTGCTATTAGTTATTAGTGTCTGTTATCATCTTGATTCCTGGCTCTTGAATCTTGATTCTAAATCTACTCCGTCCACTTCGCCCGATCTGCCTGCGCAAACTGCCAGGGAGCTCCGTTGTTTTCTATCTTGCTAAACATCGTTGCCAATTCAGAAGGAACTTTTGACTGCTCCATCACTAAATATCTCCTCATCTCGATAATGATATTCAACGGATCAATGTTGACAGGACAAGCATCCACGCAAGCGTTGCAACTTGTGCACGCCCAAAGTTCTTCTTCTGTCACATAACTGAAAAGATTTTTCTCATCACGAAATTCCTTTCCATGCTTGTCAATGTTCTTTCCTGCTTCTTCTAATCGATCACGCGTATCCATCATGATTTTACGGGGAGACAAAAGTTTGCCTGTTTGATTGGCCGGACAAACGCTCGTGCATCTTCCACACTCTGTACATGAATAAGCATCCATCAGGTTTTTCCAGGTAAGATCTTGCACATCCTTCGCTCCGAAACCAGCTGGCGGCTGGTAATTTTCCGGCGGTGCTGCAGAAGGATCCAACATCAGTTTCACTTCCTGCGTAACTGACTCCATGTTGGTAAACTTTCCTTTCTGTTCAAGGTTGGAATAATATGTATTCGGGAAAGCAAGCAGGATATGAAAGTGTTTTGAGTAGGGTATGTAATTCAGAAAAGCAAGAATACCAATAATGTGAAACCACCAGCAGCAACGTTCAATCATCACCAGCGATTCGCTTGACATGGAAGAATAGATTCCGCTGAATAAAGATGAAACAGGAAACGATCCTGCAGTTATATAATGTTCATACGATCTTGATTGCAGAATGCTATCTGTTGCATTCATTGTTAGAAATGCAGTCATCAAAAGAATTTCAGTAATGAGAATCACATTTGCATCCGTACGCGGCCAGCTCGTCATCTCCTTCATCCAAAATCTTTTGAGCTTCAGAACATTCCTCCGTATTAAAAACACTGCACAACCTAACGTCACTAAAAAAGCAAGTATTTCGAAACTGCCAATGAGGAAATTATACAACGGACCAATGGAAGAGAAAATACGATGAGTTCCGAAAATCCCGTCTATCAAAATCTCAAGCACTTCAATGTTGATGATCACAAAACCAACATACACGAAAATGTGCATGATTCCTGCAACCGGGCGAACTACCATCTTCGATTGTCCGAGTGCAACACGAATCATTGTCATCCATCGTTCTCCTGAACGGTCGCTGCGATCGAGATCCTTTCCCAACCGAATGTTGCGGATAATTTTCCTGACGTTTTTCGTGAACAGAAAAATTCCGGCTAAAAGAATGACACAAAAAATAAGTTGCGAAACGTTCAAGTTTGTAGTTTAAATTACAACTAACCGATCGGTGAAATCAATTCCAATCAGTGTAATCTTAAAATCAATTCTTTTTTTTCTTTTTATTTCCTCCAATAGAAATTAAAGAAAGTCCGATATAACGTTTTGGATTTTCGTTGAAGTCTTTCAGCAATTCATCAAGGTCGTGAGCTGTTGCATTCAGGTTCATGAACAAACTATCGTTCGTTGCAAGTTGTCCCATCGTTCCTTCGCCTTTGTTGATTTTTTGAAAAAGCAACGAAGTCTGCTCCAGTGTCTTCTGCGTATTGTCAAGCGTAGCGGCAATGTTAGCACGAGCGAGAGTATCAGAAATAGCTGCAAAATTATTAATGATCGTTGTGATCTTTTCGTTGTTACTCTTCAGGTTGGATGTGATAGACGCAAGATTGTCAAAGATCGCTTTCAGCTTTCCGTCCTTTCTCAAAATGGTGTCAAGATTTCCCGTTAAACTTTCGATGGAAGAAAGAGAATGTGCAATGCTCTCAAAAGATTTCCGAAGATTTTCTTTTGTCGTTTCATTGAATACATCGCGCACAACAACCAACACTGAATCAAATGATGATAAAAGATTTTCAGCTTTCTCTTTGATTGGTCCGACCTGCGCGCTTACTTCCTGCGAAAGACTGTTTTCAATTCCGGTGATCACAGTATCTCCATCCTGGATATCCTTTTCGCTATTACCAAAAACAAAACGAATCGCTTTTCCTCCCAGCAAATCAGTTCCGTAAATCTGCGCCATCGAATTCCGGGGAATGCGAATGTCGTTGCTGATGTGCATGCTCACTACAATTCTTCCGGAATGATCAGGCAATAATATAAGTTTCTGAACCATTCCTATCTTCAAACCGTTTACGTTTACAGGATTTGATGGCGCAAGACCATCCACACGGTCGTACACAGCGTACACAAGCTTTTGTCTTGTAAAAAAATCTTTTCCTTTCAGGTAGTTGATACCCCAAAACACAAGCGCAATACCTGCAACAACAATAAGTCCCGTTCTTGCTTCTTTAGATAGCTTCATAGATAAAATTTTCTTCCCCTTTTTTCATTCTTGCCTGAACAACAAGCACTTCCTTCAACAACAGTTCTGAAAAGGTTTTAAAAGTAGATATTTTATTTCTAATCATTTCTTTTGAAGTGTTTCCCTTGCTTCTTTCATTGAAATCCTGTTCCCGTTTTTGAATGCCACCACAAAGGCGTCCTTAAATCCTTTATCTCTCATTTCATTTTGATAATCGATGGCATTCTTTAGCGAGGAAAATTTTCCGCTGGAATATTTGTAGAGTCCGTCAGCTTTTTCTTCGCGGACGTCATCCAACCCTTTAAACTTCGCATTTCCTTTCTTCAACTCTTTTGGTGAAGAGACAACCTGGACAGCGAAAATCAATTCATCCTTCACAATAACTTCCTTTGGCTGAATTTTCGGACGATCCTGTTTGAACGGCTTTGGTACTTCTTCCGCTGATTGATTAGTTTCCTTCTGGACAATTTCAGTGTCAGGTTTCACAGGAGAATCATCGTTACTTCTTTCTTCTGTTTTTTTTTCACGCTCTTCTCCTGATGAAGAACTTTCGACTGAGTTCTTATAGGATTTGAAAGCATTGAAGACAGAGTGAGCAACGTCATCCTGTCCCTTTGCTGAAGCAAGGTACTTTTCTTCCGTCTTATTGGTGAGGAAACCTGTTTCAACTAAAATGCTGGGCATGGTTGTCTTGTAGAGAACTAAAAAACCAGCTTGCTTCACTCCGCGACCATACCGTCCCTTCGCTTTCATCTCCTGCTGAACCAGCGAAGCCATCTTCAGGCTTTGATCGAGATACGTATTCTGATACAAGGAGAAAATAATGTTCGCTTCAGGAGAATTCGGATCGAAGCCATCGTATTTTTTCTGATAATCCTTTTCCAGCAACACAACTTCGTTCTCCCGTTTTGCAACGGCAAGGTTCGCTTCCGACTTGTGCAATCCCATCACCCACGTCTCAGGACCGCACACATCTGCATCACCAGCAGAATTACAGTGAATGCAAATAAAAATATCCGCTTTTGCGTTGTTGGCAATGGACGCTCGCTCAAAGAGTTCAACAAATACGTCTGTCTTCCGGGTGTAAATCACCTTTACATCCTTAAAATTATCTTCAATGTATTTACCTAGCTTCAAAGCAACAGCCAGCGCCACATCTTTCTCCTTCGTTTTA
The DNA here is from genome assembly GCA_043742705.1 of Bacteroidota bacterium. Taxonomy (GTDB): domain Bacteria; phylum Bacteroidota; class Bacteroidia; order AKYH767-A; family 2013-40CM-41-45; genus JAPLDA01. The sequence continues at coordinate 5,359 of JAYTXY010000030.1, read as the reverse complement.
ACGCCAAGACAACCGGAATCATGACCACCGTGACCTGCATCAATCACAACCCTCGTAAGTGAATAATGGCGATTACGGGGAGGAATAAACGAAGTGATAAAAAGTGAAAGCAGGATAATGAAAACTCTCACAGAGGGAGTCAAAGTGAGATGTGTTTTTTTATTTAGTTTTGACGACAAAATTTTCAGGATATTACTTTCTAAGAAATTGCTTCCAAAATTACTCAAAATATCGCCAGTGGTAGTGGTAGGTCTACTCACTCTTTTTCAACACGACACTGTTGGTTCAGCGCTGGTCGTCAATAACGGATTTTCGAATGAAGTTATTGCAGACAGCGACTCTGTAATTCTGAAGAGTGACAGTGTTTCCATTCAGATTAATCCTTCAGACACAGGAATTGACTCTGAAAGTCTCAAGGCAAAGGTGAAGTATCATGCAAAGGATTCCATCGTTTCCGATTTAGAGAATGAAATTGTGCACTTGTATGGTTCTGCAACAGTGGATTACCAGGATCTTCACATGAAAGCAGATTACATCGCCATCGACTTCAACAAAAAAGAGTTGTATGCTGAAGGATCAACGGATTCTGCGGGAGCATTAAAAGGCAAACCTGAGTTCTCCCAAGCCGGACAAAACTTCAAATCGAATACTATCCGCTACAACTTCGATTCAAAAAAAGGAAAGATCGCTTATGTGATCACGAAAGAAGGAGAAGGATACATTCACGGAGATGTTGTGAAGAAAGACCCGGAGAATAATTTTTTCATCCGCAACGGACAGTTCTCCACGTGTGATCTTGACATTCCTCATTACTCAATTGCTTCACGTAAGTTAAAAGTCATCAGCAATAACAAGATTGTAACGGGACCGGCTTTTCTTACCATTGAAAGTGTTCCAACTCCGTTGCTCATTCCGTTTGGATTTTTTCCGAATAAGAAAGGAAGAAGTTCGGGATTAATTTTTCCAAGCATCGGAGAATCTGCCAACCGCGGATTTTTTCTACAGCATCTCGGATATTATTTCGGCATCAGCGACTACATCAATTTTGCAATTACCTCAGATGTTTATACACGAGGAAGCTACAACTTGTTCGGAAGTTCTGTATATGCAAAGCGTTACAGGTTCCGTGGAAATTTTCAACTCAGTTACTTGTATACAGTGAATAGCGAACCGGAACTTCCCGATTATTCCACACAAAAAAATTTCCAGTTTCGCTGGACTCATCAGCAGGATGCAAAGGCAAGACCAAGCAGTAACTTCAGCGCTGATGTGACAGCAGGAACGAGCAGTTTCTACAGGAATGTACTTTCAACCAACGTAAATAATTTTCTTTCTAATACTTTTCAGTCCAATATTCAGTACACAAAACGCTGGGGTGATCAGGTAAACCTGACAGCCGGTTTGCGTCATGACCAGAACACGCTCACGCACGATGTGAACATTCACGCTCCTGATGTGAGTTTCGGAGTGTCGCGTTTTTTTCCTTTCAAGAGGAAAGAATCTGTCGGAGCTGAAAAATGGTATGAAAAAATCGGAACGAATTATACGATGTCGGCAACCAATTTCATCAGCACTAAGGATTCGTTGCTGTTCAGGAAAGAAACGCTGGATGAAATGCACAATGGAATTCAACACAACATTCCGATCTCCACCTCATTCAAACTATTCAGCTACTTCAACCTCACTCCTTCACTCAACTTTACCGATCGCTGGTATTTTAAAACCACAGAATACAACTGGAACAATGACTTGAAAAAAGTTGACACAACAACTGTCAGAAGTTTTAAGGCGCCATTCGATTACAGTGTTTCCGCTTCTCTTTCTACACGCGTTTATGGAATGTATCAGTTCAGCAAAGGACCGATTGCAGCAATCCGCCACGTACTTACTCCTACAGTTGGCTTCAGCTATCGTCCGGATTTTGGCACTCCTTCTTACGGTTATTTTAAGTCCTATCAATATGATTCCATTGTAACACATACAAGGAGTTATTCCATCTATCAGAACAATGTTTACGGAGGACCATCAAACGGAAAATACGGAAGCATCAGCCTGAATCTCGGAAATAATCTCGAGATGAAAGTGAAAACTGAATCCGATACAGGAACTACGTTGAAAAAAATCAAGATCCTTGAAAACCTCAACATTGGTGCATCTTATAACCTGGCAGCAGATTCGATGAGATTATCAGTCATCAATGTTCGTGGAAACACAACGCTATTCGAAAAACTGAATTTGAGTTTCGGAGGAACGTACGATCCGTATGCATTTGACGCAAACAACAATGATTATAATAAGTTTCAACGAGATGTTGATGGAAGACTTGCACGTTTAACAAGTGCAAATGCTTCGTTAGGTTTTGTGCTGAACAATCAGAGCAAGCAAAAAACAAGCACAAGCTATTCACAAGATCAGCTTGCAGGAATAAATGCTCATCCTGAAGATTACGTTGACTTCACAGTTCCTTACAACCTGAATGTAAATTATACATACGACTACCGCAAGCGAGGCGATCTTGCAGCCGTTACCACGCAGTCGATGTCTGCCGGAGGAGATGTAAATGTTACCTCAAAATGGAAAATAGGATTTAACTCCTGGTATGACATTACGAATAACAAGATCACTAATTTCAGCATCAACATCTTTCGGGATTTGCATTGCTGGGAAATGCACCTGAACTGGATTCCATTCGGTTACCAGGAAAGTTATTTTTTCCAGATCAATGTGAAGTCTTCTATTCTCCAGGATCTGAAGCTGATTAAGAGGAAAGATTTTTATGATCAATAAGGTTAATTTTTTATTTGTGATTTTTTATTTTTTATTGCCTACTGCGATTACGAACTTTGAACTTTGAACTTTGAACTTAAAGTAAACTGCTTATTATTATCTTTGTTTCAACCAACTAAAACAGACAGCCATGGTCATTCAACGCAATGTATTCCATTTGAAATTCGGAAAAGCAAAAGAAGCTATTGAAATCTGGAAAGAGATTCTGGAGGCTTCAAAGAAATCAAACCTCGGCTCAGCCGAAATGAGATTATTGTCTGATCTATCAGGAGATTCCTACACACTGATCGCGGAGTTGCATTTAAAAAGTTTCGCTGATCTCAATCCAAGTCAGGCAATCTGGGCAACCACTCCGAAGTTCCAGGAACTCTATGAAAAATTTAAACCGTTGTGCGATTCAGCTACAAGAGAGTATTATAAGATTGAGTGTATTATTTAGTTCAGAGTTCAAAGTTCAAAGTTTTGCTTTTTTACTTTTAACTTTTAAGTTATCCTTCCAATGTTAAAGTTGAAGCGCTTTCACCACGTTGCGATTATTTGTTCCGACTACGAAAAATCGAAAGCTTTTTATACAGGGATTTTAGGATTTAAGATTATCAGGGAAACTTTTCGAAAGGAAAAACAATCTTACAAGGCTGATCTTTCTCTTAATGACATTTATGTGATTGAACTATTTTCTTTCCCTTCTCCACCGAAACGAATTAGTCAGCCGGAAGCTTCGGGTTTAAGACACCTTTCTTTTGAAGTGGAGAATCTTGATGAAGAAATTCAACAGTTGCTATCACAAAACATAAATCCCGAACCTGTTCGAGTTGACGAAGCAACCAATAAACGTTTTACATTTTTTCCGGATCCTGACGGTTTACCGATTGAGTTGTATGAAGTATAAAACAATGAACGATGTAGGTTAGAATGTAGGTGCGAAATTGGATTTTTCATTGATCTTCCTTCTTAAAATCCTTTTTACAAATTCAAGACATTTAACCGCGGAGAACATTCATTTGCATGCTGCTTTTCGTAACTTTACGTTATCAAACTCCACGGTCATGAAAAAGGCTCTACTCATTCTTGTTGCATCACTCCTTGTGATGTTGAATGTACATGGAAAAAACCTGAATGCATATTTTTCATTTTGCACGTTTGATCAGCCCGGCAAAAGTCCGTATGTGGAAACGTATTTGAATGTTTCCGGAAATACCGTACAACTTATAAAGAACGAGGAAAATAAATTGCAGGGAAAAATTGAAGTGCAGTGGATTTACAAACAGAACGAAAAGATTGTTCATTTTGACAAATACAATCTCTTAAGTCCTCCGGTGGATGATGCTTCGAAGCCCATTCCTGATTTTGTAGATCAACAGCGTGTTTCACTTCCAAACGGAGATTATGTGCTGGAATTAAAAATTACCGATCGCAATTCTTCAGCTCAAGGGTATGTTGTCACGCAACCAATTTCCGTCAACTTTCCTGTCAACAAAGTCAACATTTCTGACATTGAATTGCTGGAGTCTTATACTCCTACCGTTACTGAAGGAGCTTTTTCCAAAAACGGTTACGACATGGTTCCGTTTGTTACCAATTATTATCCGAAGTCAGTTGACGTATTAAAATTCTACGCTGAAATTTATAACACAAAGGAAATTCTTGGCGACCAGGATTTTTTAGTGAGTTACAACATATCCGGACATCAAAACAAGAGAATCATCAACAACCTTGTTAGTTTTAAAAAACAAAAATCGGAAACCATAAATATTCTATTGGCTGAACTTCCAATTACTGATGTAACCTCAGGAAATTATAGCCTCGTGGTAGAAGTAAAAGACAAATCGAACAACCTCTTAGTTACAAAACAGATTTTATTCCAACGAAGCAAGCCGGCTGAAAAGCAGATTCATGCGGATGATATGTCGCTTATTAAAATTGAAAACACGTTTGTATCTTACATGAACGACAAGGATACGCTGGCGGATTACATTTCTTCGCTCTACCCGATTTCAAGTCAATCAGAAGTGAACGTGGAAGAAAACCAGTTGAAGTACAACAACCTCGGATCCATGCAGCAGTTCTTTTATTATTTCTGGTCGAACCGTGATGCCCAGGATCCTGAGCGTGCATGGCTTGCCTACAAAGACGAAGTTGACAAAGCGAACAGTGAATTCAGCTGTCTGAATAAAAAAGGTTATGAAACCGACCGTGGACGTGTGTTTCTTCAGTATGGTGCGCCTAACAGTATGGACAAAGATTATTACGAAGGAAGCGGTTATCCTTATGAAATCTGGCAATACTACAAATCCGGAGAGCAGTCAAATATTAAATTTGTTTTCATGACGCGTAATCTCACATCAGGTTGTTTTGAACTGATTCATTCTACTGCCCGTGGAGAATTTTACGATGCCAACTGGGCAACGCGCCTGCGGACAGAATCAAAATCAAATGCGATTTCGGGAGATGTTGATCGCGGTGACGATTACAGCCACAGGAATAGTTTTGATAGCAAAACGGGCTCTGCGAAGGAAAAATTTGAGCACCCTAAATAATTAAAATGTTTTCATCACCGAATTTTCTTAAGAGG
>JAYTXY010000029.1:0-10605 GCA_043742705.1 Bacteroidota bacterium | reverse complement strand
TAAGACGATCAGATGTTTTTAATCCGGCTTCATCCCTCTTTACACCTGCTTTTTCAGCGGAAGCAAGAAACTGATCATAGAGATTCTTGTCAATCACGAAATTCTTTTTGAATGCGTTGATATCAGGATATTCTCTTTTCAACACCGCGCGGTTATTGTCAACATAGTTAAGTGTGAAATCATTGAATGCGCCTTTTCGTTGAAGCTCGAAAAAATAATTACTGTTCATCGAAGTGTCGAGCGGAACGAAAATATCAGGCATGATACCTCCCCCACCATACACGAGGCGTTTTCCATCTGTGAAATATTTTGTCGTGTCACTAAAGTGAATACTGTCCTTGTTCATCAACTCACCATGTTTTAAACGGTTGCTTGCATCCAGTTCATATTCTTCATCACTTCCTGAAGTATAAGGTTTCTGAATACATCTTCCTGACGGAGTGTAATAATGAGCAACTGTTAACCGGATCATCGATCCGTCATTCAACTGGTAAGGCTTTTGAACCAGTCCTTTTCCGAATGATCTCCTGCCGATAAGCAATGCTCTGTCCCAATCCTGCAAACAACCGGATACGATTTCACTCGCTGATGCAGAAAACTCGTCTATCAAAACAACAAGCTTTCCTTTTTCCCAACCACCTACAGCTGTTGAGTAGTAATCTTCTGCGGAAGTCACTCGTCCCCGTGTGTATAAAATTTTCTTTCCCTCAGGTAAAAATTCATCAGCGAGATCAATGGCACGATTCAGATAACCTCCTCCGTTGCTTGACAAATCCAACACAAGGCTTGTGATTCCTTCGGCTTTTAATTTATCCAGCGCTTTTCTGAATTCTTCCACCGTAGCATCTGCAAATTTGCTGATCTTGATATAACCCACTCCCGGTGCAACCTGGTACGTAGCGTCTACGCTGAACAACGGAATCTGGTCGCGTGTAATTACATAGTCAAGCACTTCGCTTACTCCTCGTCTCGCAATTCCGACTTTTACTTTTGTGCCTTTATCACCGCGAAGTTTTTTTAATACATCGTTATTCGTTATTTTAATTGACGCTACATTCTTATCATCAATATTTACAATTCTGTCACCCGCCCTTAACCCGACTTTTTCAGATGGTCCGCCCGAAATCGTTTGCGTGACCATGATTGTATCATTCAGAATATTGAACTGGATTCCAATACCTTCAAACTTCCCAACCAACGGCTCATTCACAGCTCTCATGTCTTCCGGCGGAATGTACGATGAATGCGGATCAAGGTCTTTCAGCATGGTACGCAAGGCATCATCCGTCAGTTTTTTTTCATCCACTGTGTCCACATAAAACAGCTTTATGATCTGCATCGTCTGCTCCATTTTGTTTTGCGAGTAGACTTTCTGAGATGCAAAATTTAAAAGAGTAAGAACAGAAAGTAGAAGAACTGATTTTTTTCTGAGTGACTGAGTCATTTTAGATATTGAATTAGGGTTAAAAGAATTATCAGGTTATATCTGCAAAGATAGCTGATGATACACTCCGTGGGTGTTAAAGTTTCTTAAGATTTGACTCGTGCTTTAGACTTTGTGGGAATGCCAAACGGAACTCGCAGTTGTAAAACAAAATCACGTCCCATCTCTTTTATCCCGATTGATTTAATTAATGAGAGATGATTGAAGTAACCTTCGTTCAGCAAATTCATACATGAAAGCGTGATGTCCATATACTGATTTCCCCACTTAAAGGTTCCGCCAAGGTGAAGATCAAGCAGAGTATAATCTGCAGATGCAAGTTCATAGGCAGCAACATCATGCGGAGCAAAATAATGACTGACAGCAAAACTAACATAAGGATCACGTATATAATCCAGCTTCGACCTCTTGAACTTCAGCTCACTCACCAGTTTCTTTGCAGGAATCCATGGAAGATTGCCTCCCTTTTTCAATTCACCTTGTGTCATTCCGAATGAAGTTTTCAGGTCAAGCCATTTTACTTTTTCCGGATGAATATCAAGTGAAATTTCCGCTCCTTTAAGAACAGCATCATTTTGCTTTATGTTGAAAACAGGAAGTTCATCAATGCTGTCTCCACGCTGACCAATGTAGATGTAGTTGTTGATGAAATTGTAATACCCTGAAATGCTAACTCCAAAAGATTTTGTCATCCAGTCAACTCCAAGGTCACCTTCAAAATTCTGTCCAACACTTAATTCGCTGTTACCAATTTCGAAACGGTATGTTCCTTCATGGCGTCCGTATGTTCCTAACTCGGCATAGTTCGGAGCGCTGAATCCTGAAGCAAAATTTCCTTTAATAGTAAATTCTTCCGAAGGCTTGAAAACCAAGCCAATCGATCCATTCACAGGTTGATAGTCTTTTTCGAAATCAATTTCCGGGCGAACTTCGTTTGTATCAACTTCTCCTTCTTCCGAGCCTTCTGCTTCGATGTGACGCAAATCAAAGCGTCCGCCTGCAAGGAAATTCCATTTACCAATATCGTATCGCAACATGGCATATCCTGCAAGATCACTCACATCAGCATTAGGAACTAATATTTCTTTTCCAAAGTTTTCATTCTGCTGAAACATCCCCTGCGTTCCAAGAGTGATTCCGAATTTTTTTCCTGCATCGGAAGTCCATTTCAAATCATAGCTTATGGTATTCAATTCCAAACCAATCGCAAGTTCTTTTTGTTTTCGGGGAAGTGGCTCGAATTCCTTTCTGTCATTGTGTTGATACGCTACATTCAGATTCCATTTCGACTTTCCGCACAGCAATGTATTTTCAGAAGAAATAATTTGGGACGTTACATCTTGGTAAGGTGCTTCCATTTCGCGATCACGTTGTTCTTCGTTTTGTTCAACAGCGGTTTTTGTTGAGTCCGTTTCATTTTCTATGATACCGATCTGCTGATTCATGAATGAATATGTGAGTTTACTCACACCCCATTTCTTACTCAACCCAATCATACCCTTGCCATTAAATGATTGAAACTTACTGTTCGCAGCAAATTCTTCTTCGTCTGAATTTTTTTTCAAATCCAATCCTGAACCCTGAATGTAACTCGTGTGTGACTGTCCTCCTGCGCGTACAGACCAGAACAAACCATTGTCAGAAGCGCCTTTTAATCCTGCGTCCAAGTTTAGGCCAAGGGTGTTGCTGAAGAAACCAAAGTTAACACTTCCTGTTTTTGTTCCTGCAACAGCAGGTTTTTCATCCACAAAAATGAGTGCGCCACCGAGCGCATCAGCACCATATATAAGCGCTGCCGGACCTTTAATAACTTCCACTCTCTCCACTCCGTTTTCATTGATTCCCAAATCATGTCGATCATCCCATGGCTGATTTTCAATTCTTGTTCCGTTATGATACAGTAATATTCTACTGAATGATAATCCGCGGATCACCGGTTTTGAGATTCCGTTGCCAACTGAAATTTTATCTATGCCGGGTTCTGTCGCCAGAGATGTCATCACGCTCATGTTTCCCGTTCTGTTTAATTCGTTGCTTGCTATGGTAGAAACAGAATACGGAATGTTTGATGGAAGACTGGTGCTGTTCGATGTTACAGTTACTTCCTGCAACTCAACAGCGGAAGGTTCGAGTTCCACACTTAAAACTGTGGCTTCTTCCTTCATATCAATGGTAGTTACAAAACTTTTATAACCGGTTTTGGAAAACTGAATGTTTATAATTCCTGATCCGATTCCACGAATGATGTACTCGCCTCCTTCCTTTGACAAATCAAATTTTTGATACTCCGGAATAAACACAGCCACTCCTTCGATTAATTTTTTTGTATCCTTTTTATCAGAGATAAGACCGCTGATAGTATGTTGTGCGCTTGCAACGGAAGCAGCCATTGAAAGTATGATTAACAGGTATATTATTTTTTTCATTTTGAGATAGCTTATTGAAGAATGGATGCATTAACTCCAAAAGTGGAATGCATACAAGAATAAATTAAATGGATTTAAGAAACTGTGTTGTAAAACAGTTCGCGTTTAAAGCAAGGAACCTTCTGGAGGGGAATAAATTATTCTCAAAAACAATACCTGGTTAAAAATTTCCCTCCGATGAGAGAATGTAAATTTCACAGAAGTCAAATCTCTTGTCAACATAGCAGCCTCGGAATTTTGCTGTTCAAGCAATTTGAATGCAACGGGCAACGAATGCCTTCCGGAATTAAAATAGTCGAGATGAGCTGTTGTGCATTCCCTGATTTGTTGCAATAGTTTCTCTTCCTTCGAATCGTTGAAGCAATAGAAAAACTGAAACCCATCCTTAGTGTATTCTTTAACTACGTCATAAAGCTTCTTATGATATACGATTTCATGATCATCAAGTCGCTCGAAATCTAAAGTAGCCGTAACCGGAACTTTTATTAGTTCCAGCGTTGCTTCATCCAGCGAAAAATCAGTAAAACTATGACTCAGAAAAAGAAGACTCAGTGTCGACCCGACAATAAGATTAAGGACGACAGTCAAACCTAAAATTCCTGCAGTGCATTTTATGAAAGGGCTTCTTCTCACGCTTCAAATATATCACATATTGCCAATATTCATTCCTGCAATGTAACCTGTTGTCCAGGCTGATTGAAAATTAAATCCGCCTGTAACAGCATCGATGTCGAGCACTTCGCCTGCAAAATGAACTCCCTTACATTTTTTACTTTCCATGGTTTTGAAATCCACATCGAACAAAGAAACTCCACCACAGGTTACAAACTCTTCTTTGAAAGTTGTCTTTCCTCGCACTTGATAATTATCCTGCAACAAAACACTTACAAGTTTTCTTATCTGCTCTTTCGAAAGATCAGCCCAGCGATGTGTTTCAGGCACAGAAATTTTATCGAGCAAATACATCCATAAACGTTTTGGCAGATCAAGCGGACAATGATTATAAACTAGCTTTGAGTTTAATTCCGTTTTAAAATTCATCAGTTCATTTTGAAGTTGTTCGGGATTGAAATTTTCCAGCCAACTCACAATTATCCCGAACTCATATTTTTTTTCTGCGAGATCGCGAGCTGCCATTGAACTTAGTTTTAAAACAGCCGGTCCACTCATTCCCCAATGAGTGATGAGCAAGGGTCCGGAGGAAAGATGATGAGTCCCTCCTATTTTCACAGTTGCTGAAGGAACACTAACACCCATCAGTTCAACGACAGGATTTTTCGGAATATTAAAAGTAAAAAGCGAAGGAACCGGAGAGACAAGTTCATGTCCTGTTTCTTTCAGCCAATGAAGACTTTCTTCTTTCGGGTGTCCTCCTGCCGCGACAATAATCTTATCTACATGAATAATTTGATTGTCTCTGAAAGTCAGTTCGAATTTTTCACCTGCCGTTTTTGAAAGCCGTATGATCTCAGCATTTGGGACAATCTGAACGTTGTACTTTTCAGCTTCGTTCATAAGGCAATTGACAATTGTTGCTGAATTATCCGTGACAGGAAACATGCGTCCATCCGATTCTGTTTTCAACTCTACTCCTCTTTCTTCAAACCAGTTGATAGTATCTGTTGTACTAAAGCGTGAGAATGCATTCATCAATTGCTTTTCTCCACGCGGATAATTTTTAACCAACTGCTTTACATCGAAACAAGCGTGAGTCACATTACAGCGTCCGCCACCGGAAACACGAACCTTTGTTAAAAGCTTATTGCTCTTTTCATAAATCGTAACACGATGCTGGGGAAAATTCTTCGCACAGGTAACAGCTGCGAAGAAACCTGCTGCTCCGCCACCAATAATTGCTATTTCCTTTTTGGGCAAACTCATGCCGCAAATATAGAATCAAGACGCAAGATTCAGGAGTCAAGACTAAAATATTACTCAAATAAAAAAGATCGCAATTTCATTGCGATCTTTTTCAAAGCTGACTTCGTTATTGAAAATCGACTGTCGACAGTCAACCATAGACCAATGAAATCACATATCCATCTTCAACTGAGCCTTCTTTTTCTGCTCTGCCTTCTTCTCTATCTCTGATAAAATTCGCGAACGGTCGTTTTGGACTTTTTGCTTTCCACTGAGGTCCCATTCAAGTGTAACAGGAGCTTCGTCTTTAGCTGCTGCCTTCTTTTTTCCCGCAACAGTTTTCAGAGCGATTTTCTTTTCGGGTCTTCCCGGTTTCAATTTTGAAGTTTTTGCCTTTTCTGATTTAGCAGCAACTTCCACTTTCTTTTTTTCCTTCGTCTGTCGACTGTCGACTGTTGACCGTGGACTATCACCATCAATCGTCATCTGCTCGGCAATTGCATTCGCCTTCCCGACACCTCCTTTTGTAATTTTATTGACGAGATTTCTGGAGAGAATATTTCCGATGGAATTTCTTCCTTTCACTTCAATCGTATTCAGGTCAAATTCAAATTCTGTTTTCCGGAGTTTTGGTTTCGGACGAAGTTTTACATTAATTATCTCTGCCGGATTTGTACTCACTGAGAAATAAAGGACCTTTGATCCTTCATTTCCTTTTGTGAGAACATATTCTTTGTCGCGCGTAGTTCCGCCAACAGTGAAACGTTTCACCATAGCATTTCCGCCTCTTCCATCCTGGTACACCAGGTTGTAAACCTGTTCCTGATCGGTCTTTCGAAATAAAGCGATGTAACGAACATCCTTCCCTACATATTTTTTCTCGTCCACTTTGGTGACGATCATTGTTCCGTCACCGCGGAAGGCAATGATCTCATCAAGGTCAGAACATTCACATAGAAACTCATCTTTCTTCAATCCATATCCTGCAAAGCCGTCTTCACGGTTGACGTAAAGTTTCTGGTTGTTGATAATTACTTCGCTTGCAACAACGGCTTCGAACGAATCAATCTTCGTTTTGCGCTCGCGACCTTTTCCGTACTTCTTCAGCAACTCTTTGAAGTAATTAATTGCAAATTGTTTGATGTGTGCCAAATGATGATCTACTTCTGCAATCTGCTCTTCAAGTCCTTTGATCTTTTCATCTTGTTCTTTAACATCGTATTTCGAAATACGCTTGATCTTGATCTCAGTCAATGCAACAATGTCATCACGCGTGATTTCACGCCTGAATTTTTTCTTGTACGGCTTTAATCCTGCATCAATTGTTTCAATCACACTTTCCCAGGTTGTACATTCTTCAATGTTACGGTAGATTTTTTTCTCGATAAAGATTTTAATGAGAGAACTAAAATGCCACTCTTCCTCAAGTTCGGCTTTCTTAATTTCCAATTCCCGCTTCAACAATTCAACCGTTCGTTCAGTGTTGTATTCAAGGATTTCATTCACACCCATGAAGCGTGGTTTGTCTTCAATGATCACACAGGCATTCGGTGAAATAGAAACTTCACAATCAGTGAATGCATACAATGCATCAATGGTCTTGTCAATATCTTCCGATGAATCAGGATGAAGAAGAATTACAATTTCAACTTTCGCAGACGTGTTGTCTTCAACTTTTTTAACTTTTATTTTTCCTTTATCGTTCGCAGCAAGAATTGAATCGATCAATGAAGTCGTTGTTGTTCCAAACGGAACTTCAGTAATGACAAGCGTCTTCTTATCCTTCTTCTCAATCTTTGCGCGAACGCGAATACGTCCGCCACGCAATCCATTGTTGTATTTGCTGAAGTCAGCAATACCTCCTGTTGGAAAATCAGGAAGCAAGCTTACCTTTTGTTTTTTCAAAATAGCAATGGAACCTTCAATCAACTCAATAAAATTGTGCGGAAGAATTTTACAAGCAAGTCCTACAGCAATTCCTTCCACGCCTTGCGCAAGCAGCAGCGGAAACTTCATTGGCAACGTCACCGGCTCACGGTTTCTTCCGTCATAACTCAGCGACCATTGCGTTGTCTTCGGATTAAAAGCAACTTCCAACGCAAACTTGCTAAGGCGAGCTTCGATGTATCGAGGAGCAGCTGCACTGTCACCGGTATAAACATTTCCCCAGTTCCCCTGTGTATCAATTAACAAATCTTTTTGTCCGAGTGCGACCAATGCGTCACCAATACTTGCATCACCATGGGGATGATATTTCATACAATGCCCGATGATGTTCGCAACCTTGTTGTAACGACCATCTTCCATGTCCCACATAGAATGCAGGATTCTGCGTTGCACGGGCTTTAATCCATCGTTGATGTGCGGGACAGCACGTTCAAGAATTACATAGGATGCATAATCCAAAAACCAGTTCTCATACATTCCGTTGATGTGAATGATGTTGGTTTTCTCCTTGTGCTGCTGAGATTCCTGTGGTTGCTCTTTCGGCTCTTCCTGTTTTTTTTTCTTCGCCATTTAATTTTTTCCTGTTACGTCAAACAATTGAAATCATTAAAATGATATCGTTCTATCCCACGATTAAAATCGTGGGTTATTACGGAGCTAACTCAGGTTCAATTACATCTTTTTCTACTCTCAATTTTCCGATGATAAAATCCTGCCGTTCCGGTGTATTTTTTCCCATGTAATAATCAAGGAGCTTATGAACAGTTTCATCCTGGCTGATCAGGACAGGCTCGAGACGAATATTCTTACCAATGAAAGCACTGAATTCATCCGGAGAAATTTCTCCCAACCCTTTAAATCGTGTGATCTCCGGCTTCGGTCCCAGTTTCGCAATTGCATTCACACGCTCTTTGTCGCTGTAACAATAAATCGTTTCTTTTTTATTTCGCACCCTGAATAAGGGCGTTTGTAAAATGTAAACGTGCCCTGCTTTCACTAACTCAGGAAAAAACTGTAGCCAGAAAGTCATCAGTAACAAACGAATGTGCATACCATCAACATCAGCATCGGTAGCGACAACAATTTTATTGTAGCGCAATTCATCCAGACCGTCTTCAATGTTCAACGCATTTTGCAACAGATTGAATTCTTCATTCTCATACACTACTTTTTTTGTGAGGCCGTAACAATTCAGCGGCTTGCCTTTTAAACTGAACACTGCCTGCGTATTTACATCACGTGCTTTTGTAATCGATCCACTGGCAGAATCTCCCTCTGTAATAAAGATCGTTGATTCAAGACGGTCAATGTGTTTTGTATTGAAATGAACGCGGCAATCGCGCAATTTCTTATTGTGAAGATTAGCTTTCTTCGCGCGCTCGTTTGCTAGTTTTTTTATCCCCGCAATTTCTTTTCGTTCGCGTTCACTCTGCTGGATTTTCTTCAGAATGGCATCTGCAACTTCAGGGTGTTTATGCAGGTAATTATCGAGTTCTGTTTTTATAAAATCATTCACCCATGTGCGGATCTGCTGTCCTCCGTCAGGAGCAACTGTGAGAGAGCCCAATTTTGTTTTTGTCTGAGATTCAAAAACAGGTTCCTGGATGCGAACGCTGATTGCTGCCACAATGGAAGTTCGCACATCACTCGGATCAAATTCTTTTTTATAAAATTCACGAATCGTTTTTACAATCGCTTCACGGAAAGCAGCCTGATGCGTTCCGCCTTGTGTAGTGTGCTGTCCGTTTACGAAGGAATAATAATCTTCACCATATGAAGTCGTGTGTGTGAAAGCAACTTCAATGTCATCCGATTTGAGATGAATGACAGGATACAACACTTCATCACTTACGTTTCGCTGAAGTAAATCTTTCAACCCGTTCTCCGAGAAAAATTTTTCTCCGTTGAAATAAATCGAAAGACCTTTGTTAAGGAAAACATAATTCCACAACATGTTTTGCACGTACTCGGAATTATAACGATAGTTCAAAAAAACAGAATCATCAGGAATGAAAGAGAATATTGTTCCGTTTTTTTCACTACATGATTTTTCTTTTTCATTCAGAGTGATATCACCCTTTTCAAATTCCGCAACCTTTGTCTTTCCTTCACGAACAGATTGAACACGGAAATAATTCGACAAAGCATTCACAGCTTTCGTACCGACTCCATTCAGTCCTACGCTTTTCTGAAAAGCTTTGCTGTCATACTTTCCGCCTGTGTTAATTTTACTTACACATTCTATCACTTTCCCAAGAGGAATTCCTCTTCCGTAATCGCGGACGTTTACTTTGCCGTCCTGGATATTCACTTCAATGTGTTTACCATAACCCATCACAAATTCATCAATGGAATTATCAATCGTTTCCTTCAGCAACACATAAATCCCATCATCCTTTGAAGAACCGTCTCCAAGCTTTCCGATATACATTCCGGGACGCGTACGGATGTGCTCCTTCCAATCGAGCGAACGAATGCTCTCTTCTGTGTATCCGTGAGCGGGTTGATTTTTTTCTGCCATTTTTTATTGATTACTCTGATTTAAAATGATTACACCGATTTTTCATGCGGAGTAAAATTAAAATGAATTGTCAATGAGAAACTATGATTTATCCATAGATATTCACACTCTGATGTTGATTTAATATTTAATATTGAAGACTGAATATTGAATATTAAGGTTCACCAAACTATTATTCAATTTTCAGTCTTCATTATTCAATTGCCAATTGTAATTTACCAGTCACAAACCCCTCGTCTGCAAAGATCTCAACGCATTTAACCCTTGAAGTCTGCCCTTTCTTCAATGTAATTTTTGACTTTGGAAGATTCAATACTTCGCCCAGGAAAGCAATGAGATGATCGTTTGCTTTTCCATTAATAGCAGGAGCCTTTAATCGTATCTGCCAATCGTCACCAATTTTTTCA
>JAYTXY010000028.1:0-13905 GCA_043742705.1 Bacteroidota bacterium | reverse complement strand
GAATAATTCCTGTCAGTGCATCACCGCTTCCACCTTTTGACATTCCCGGATTTCCTGTGCTGTTAAAATACACAGTGCCGTCAGGACATGCGATGCAAGTATGCGCACCTTTCAGCACAATAAAAACGTGGTATTTTTTTGCAAACTCAATTTGAAGTTGATGACGATGAAAATCATTTTCAGCTTTCTCCGTGATTCGTTCAAACTCCTTCGGATGCGGAGTGAGGATTGAATTTTCAGGAAGATGAATGCTGGTTTTTCCCTTTATACCAATGATGTTGAGCGCATCCGCATCCAGTACCACCGGCATCTTGCAAGAAGATAAAATATATCTTAAAGCGTCCTGAGTCTTTTCCTCGATTCCTATTCCCGGACCAATTCCTATAGCGGAAAATTTTTCAGTCTGGACTTTTGAAGTAACAATGTTTTCATCAACATCCATCATAACCATCGCTTCCGGAACAGTTGTTTGCAGAATAGTATATCCACATTTCGGTATGTGAACCGTCATTAACCCTACTCCGCTACGAAGACAAGCTCTTGCTGCCAGCACAGCTGCTCCTATTTTTCCATGACTTCCTGCAATCAACAAAGCATGACCAAATATTCCTTTGTGAGAAAATTTTGTCCGTGGCTTTAAAATCCTTTTTATCAATTCCTGATCAACGAAAATTCTGTTTGAAGGAAGTTGATTAATAAACTCCGCATTCAAGCCAATGTCAAGTAGTTTCGAGGATCCTACGAATAGATCATTCTCTGAAAACAGGAAAGCAAGTTTTGGAACCTGGAAACTCAGTGTATATGTCGCCTTGACAATTGCATCAGAAATATTCGAAGCCACATCAGCAAAAAGTCCGGAAGGCACATCGATTGCAATCACTTTCACTTTGCTTTCATTAATATGTTGAATGCAAGAAGCAACAATGCCTTCTGTTGATTTAGAAAGTCCGGTTCCGAAAATAGCATCAATCACAATGTCACTTTCAGTTAGCTGAGGGAAATCCTTTTCATGCTGAATATTTAGAATTACTTTCGAACTAATTTCAGTAAGACGTTGTTCATTAACTTTAAAATCATCCGAACATTTATCACTGTACCGAATAACATAAACTTTCACATTGTAATTTTCGCGAGCCATCATTCGAGCAATCGCCAGACCATCTCCACCATTGTTACCCAAACCACAAAATATACGGAAGGTTTTGTCTTTTGCTGAATGACTGCAAATCCAATTGAAGGCAGCCGTAGCAGCGCGTTCCATCAAATCGATTGAAGCAATCGGTTCATGCTCGATGGTATAAGCATCAGTTTTTTTGATTTCTTCTGCTGTGAGAATTTTCATTTGTCAATTTGATGATGTGCCAATTTGGTAATTTGATAATCAAATACTTCTATCGTTCACTTTTACACCTTCTCACTTTCGCCATAATTTCCCTAACCGCAATTAAGTCAACGACATTTTAATTTAGGATTTTCACTGTAACTCTATTCTTTAAATGCTCTTTCAGATGAGTTCCATCACCATGCAAAGTGAATACAATTTTCGGTTGCGTCATATCAATCATCTTCAACAAGTCATTCCAATCTGCATGGTCGCTTATACTCAAAACAGAATCGCACTTTACAGAAGCATGTTTCCATCCCGTTGCAAAAACTTTATACAAATCATTTTTTGAATAACGATGAAACCAATTCGGAGGAAGAATATAAATACAATTCGTTTCTTTTTTGAATTCCTGTCTTGTATAACGTTCCCAAACACCAAGGTCAACGCCTGATTGTTCATACACTTCATGGAACTTTACAATTTCATTGTGTACAAGAAGTTTTTTTTCGCTGCAATATTTCGCTGCAAGTTGAGTAAGTCGTTGTGCTTTCCCAACGGCATACGCTCCGAGCAAAATATTCTGTGAATTAATTTCATTTAGTTTTTTAATTTCTTCTACAGGATCAGGATGAGCATAGTCAGGATGAGCGAATGTGGTTTCCGTAATCAGGTAGTCTGCTTTGATTGATTCAAACGGCTCGCAGCTTTCATCCGCTTGCATTTTAAAATCTCCTGTGTAAAGATATTTCTCGTTTTTATATTCCATCAATATCATAGCGCTGCCCAGCATGTGACCTGCAGGATAATACGTGACGGCAACTTCATTCATGTAAAATGTTTCACGGAACTGAATTTCATTAAACTGCGAGCGAACTGAATTTTTAAATCGCCTGTTCATGATTTTCTTCGTAGCTGTTGTTGCATAAATAGCTCCGCTGTTTGGAGTTGCATGATCTCCGTGCGCATGCGAGATCAATGCTTTATGAACGGGACGTTTCGGATCAATGTAAAAATCTCCTTCTGCACAGTAGAGTCCTGTAGATGTATAACTCAGAAAGTTGTTAACGGAAGACATGATTGAAACAATAGACAATGTGTAAAGTTATCAAAAGTGGGAAAGTGGGAAAGTGGGAAAGTGGGAAAGTGGGAATGCTACGCCAATCTTGATTCCTGGTTCTTGAATCTTGATTCTATTTAATCAGGGGCAGGAGTTTCGAATGAATCTCCAGTACTTGAGGAATTACAAGTTGTTGTTCGTCATTTATGATTACAAAATCGGAGCGTTTAATTTTCTCCTCTTCGCTCCATTGCGTTTGCATGATCTGGTCGATTTCCTGTTTGGTGCGTCTATCACGTTGCATGATTCTTTTCATGCGTAGTTCAACCGGAGCAGTAACGGTGATAATTTTATCACATCCCTTATCAGTTCCGCTTTCAAATAAAATAGCAGCTTCTTTCAACACATAAGGAACATCCTTCTGCAGATTAAACCACTCTTCAAAATTTTTAATTACAAAAGGATGAACGATTTTATTTAGCTTTTTCAATGCTGCTTCATCACGAAAAATGAATGTTGCCAATTTATGCTTATCGATTTTCCCCTTCGAGCCAACTACATCTTCAGAAATTTCTTTCCTGATTCGCTCAATGATTTCAGGATTGTTGTCGTACAGCTTTTTTGCTGCGACATCGGCTTCATAAACAGGAATTCCCAATTGGTTGAAAATTCTGCACACGACAGATTTGCCGCTGCCAATTCCTCCTGTTATAGCGATGTTCATCATTGTTTGCGCAGGATATAATCTACCCGTTCCGGTGAAATGGATGCTGCTCTTACAAAAGAAGGAACTTTTACCAGTTGAACCGACATTTTGTTTGTCTTCTGCTCTTCTGATTTTGACGCGTCAACAACTGCTTCAAATAAAAAAGGAGTCACTTGATTATACTTGCTAAGCGCAACTTGGTAGCGCACGATAATTTTATCAGGAAAAGTTTTCAAGGAATAGCCCGTCTGCACATGGATTGCAGTAACAGGTATCTCAAGATTTTCTTCGGTAAATTTTTCAACAGGTAACGTGAGCTTTACCATTGTATCGCTCAGTGAAAGTAATTTATCTGCCTTGAGTCTTACTTTTTTTGAAATTTGTTCTTTTACTTTTTCCAGGTTAACCTGTTCTGTAGTAATGAAATTTATTTTTCCGATCAGCGAACCGGGACCTGATACATATACACTGTCTGGTTCTGTAATAAAGCTTCCTGTAGAATCGTATTGTTTTTCAAAGGTGATATGAATATCAGGTTTTACTGGAACCCGCTTCACAGATTTGTAACTGAAATTAAATACAATGGAATCGGGAATAAAATTCACGATGCTGATGTCGTTTCCAAGCTGACCGTTGAAGTCACCGGAAAATGTGTTAGTGGGAAGAATCAATACATCAGTCGATTGACTTAATGAAGATCCTATTTTTGCGTCCACATCAATTTCAACAGGTTTCTTTTTCTTGCTGAAATGGTACGACAGGATATTAAACCCGGAAGTCTTTACATTAAGCGTAATGGTTTCCGGCAGATCATTTACAATCACCTTTTGTCCCGGTAAATTGTAGTACACAATCGGAAATGAAAAAGTAGTTGAATAGTCTTTTGAAAGTGCAATGAGAAACCAAAAGACCAGTGAAATAAATACACAAACAACAATTGCAGAAACCCTCTTGTTCAGCTTTAGCTTCTGAGCAGGAGTTGACGCTTTGAAAATGTTGAGGAATTGTTCTTTCAAATCAAACGAATAATTCTCCGGTTACTTTCAACTAAGTTGATTACTTGCTTTCTTTTTCTTTGTTCGCATCCAAAGCACGCGTTGCTTCTGCAGCAATGGCTGTTTTCTCAACACGCACTTTTACGTTGCTGTCGATTTCAACCATAAATGTTTTATCATTGACTTCGACAATTCTTCCATGAATGCCACCGATCGTAACGACCTTCGCTCCTTTTTCAAGAGACTCACGAAATTCGCGCTCAAGTTTTGCCTTTTTCGTTTGCGGACGAATCATGAAAAAATAAAATACAACGATGATAGCAACTAGCAATAAGACATTGGGTAAGCCAGGTCCACCACCTGCTGGTGCCGGAGCTTGTAATAAGATGTTTAGTAAGTTCATTGGTTGGTTATTGGGTTTATTGGTTCAGTAGTTTAATGGTTTAATGGTTTACTAGTTCATTGGTTCATTGGTTCAATAGTTCATTGGTTGGCTCACAAATAAACTAATGAAGTACTAAACCATTAAACTATTTTTTAACAATCACATTTCCTGTAATCGTGAGTACTTTTGTATTTGGAATTGTATTTGCAATAAGTGTAACAGTCTTTTCTTGTTTCCCTTCCTTGCCTTCACTGTTAAATGTAACATTAATGATTCCCTCTTTACCCGGAGCAGTTGGTCCTTTCGGGTATTCAGGAACCGTACATCCGCAACTTCCGCTGGCAGTGCTGATCACTAAATCTGATTTTCCCGTATTCGTAAACCGGAAAGCAAACGAAACTTTTTTACCTTGTGTGATGGTTCCGAAATCATGTGATTCGTCTGCAAACTGAAAAGCTGGAACATTTTTCGTTCCTTTTTCTGAAGAAGCCGTTGCAGGATTATTAACCACATCAGGATTAATTGCATTGCCTGAAGACGTAGCTTTCGATTCGCCTCCCGAATTACAAGCTGCAATCAACGAAACACAAAGTGCAATCAGTATATTTTTAATTCTAAACATTTCAGTTTTTTCTTTTCGCAAATTTAAAAAGAGAATTCAAATTTCAGTGAACGTTGAATCTCTAACAACTAATAACTAACAACTAACAACTAATTTACTCCATCAACCCTCTTCCCGTCTTCACAATCTTTCCGGCTTTTTTGTATTCGTCTGCAAGCTTATCAATAATACCGTTGATGAACTGGCGGCTCTTGGGTGTGCTGTATTCCTTTGAGATGTCGATGTATTCGTTGATGGTTACTTTCACGGGAATACCCGGAAAAGAAACCAATTCTGCCATTGCCATTTTCAGGAGGATCATATCAATCAAAGCGATGCGTTCCACTTCCCAGTTTTCTGTCTTGGTAGCAATGGCTGCTTCGTATTCTTTATCGTGCAAAATTGTTTTAGAAAAAAGTTCACGCACAAATGCTTTGTCATCCTCGTCTTTGAAAACAGGAGTCAGAGTAAGTTTTCCGGAGAGATAAAAATCTTTGATCGTCTTTAACACCACATGACAGGTGAAAGAAAAATCCTCCATCCAGTAAATGTTATTTTCCTCGATGAAATTCTTGAGTGCTTCCGACTCTTCTATGTAGCTCTTTACCGTTCTTACCAGAAAGTCACGCTCACTGAGTTCCGCCTTATTCATCAGGAAATCTTTGTACTCATTCGATTTTTTTATTTCAAGGAAAATCTTTCTGACAAGGTCCTGTTCCTTTTGCCAGGAGAGTGAGTATTTTTTCAGTTCACTTAAAAACAATTCATTCGTTGCCAGTTGCTGAACAATGCTCAGCTGATGAAAACGATTCTTTGCTTTCAATTCATCTTCTTTCGGAAAATGTTTCTGATGAAGTCCTTCTGCATCTTCGTGATCAGCATCGCCAAGTTCTTTCAGCAGTAATAATATAAAAAGATAGAGTTCGTAAACTTTGTCGATGCTCCGAAACAGTTCACGGTCAGCAGCAGCCAAATCACTTTTCTCAGACTGAAAGAATGAGTAGAGTGCCTGTAAAACTTTGATGCGTAGTTGACGTCTGCTTAGCATGTGAAAGAAAAGATTGATGATGAGAAAGTGAGAAAGTGAGAAAGTGAGATGCGCGAAAATATTTGGAGGTACGAAAACATATTTTCAGAAATTAAAATAGCATTATCACTAAACCAATGAACAAGTCAACCAATCAACTATTCTTCGCTGCAGCAATCCGCTCTTCCGCGATTTTATTCGCAGCCGCCACAGTCGTGATGTTTTCAGCTTTTGCTTTTTGGAAAATCTCCAGTGTAGTGTTGTAAATTTGCTTTGCCTGGTCAAGCGCTTTCTGACGGTTGTAACCGTTCAATTCAGAATACACGTTGATCAATCCGCCTGCATTAATTAAAAAATCGGGAGCGTAAAGAATTCCTTTGTCAGCAAGCATTTTGCTGTGAAGTTTTTCATCAGCAAGCTGGTTGTTCGCTGAACCTGCAACAATTACACTTTTCAGTTTGTTAATGCTATCCGTATTCAGCGTTGCACCCAAAGCACATGGAGCGTAAATATCAGAATCGATATCAAACACAGCATCAGAAGGAACTATTTCAGCGTTGTATTCATTGGCTACAACGTTGAGCTGATCTTTATTGATATCCGTGATAAAAATCTGAGCTTTTTCTCTTGTCAATAATTTCACGAGGTATTCTCCGACATGGCCGACACCCTGAACCATAATTCTCTTTCCTGCCAGTGAATCAACTCCCCACACTTCTTTCGCGGAAGCTTTCATTCCCATATACACACCGTAAGCAGTAACAGGAGAAGGATCTCCTCCTCCACCCATTGATTCAGGCAAACCTGTTACATATTTTGTTGTTTCACGAACATAAACCATGTCAGCAGTACTTGTACCAACATCCTCTGCTGTGATGTAACGGCCGTTCAATGAATTTACAAAGTCACCGTATTTACGAAACAACGCCTCGCTTTTATCTTTTTTTGAATCACCGATGATTACAGCTTTTCCACCACCGAGTTTTAATCCGCTGATGGCAGCTTTGTAAGTCATACCACGTGAAAGACGCAACACATCATTCAAAGCTTCCGCTTCCGATTTATACATCCACATTCGTGTGCCACCAAGTGCGGAGCCCAACGTTGTGTTGTGAATAGCAATAATCGCTTTCAATCCGGTCGCTTTATCGTAACAGAAAACAACTTGCTCATGATCGGAAAACGAATTATTCCCCCATACTGATTTTCCTGACGCTACCTCTTCTGTGATGTCTTTTACTTCTAACATAAGTGACAAATGAGTTTTCTTTTGTAGTACTTTTAGCACCGGTTTCGGTGTGAACGCATCAAAGGTAGGTTTATTTTTTTACGCGCCAAACGTCCGAAATCACCTCTGACAATGAAGTCTTTAAAGCATCTGAATAAGTATTTTTACAAGTACAGGGTAAGGCTCTTACTTGGAATTGTATTCGTTACAGCGCAAAATTTTTTCGCGATTTATCCTGCTCAGTTGGTTCGTAAAGCGCTCGACATGGTAATCGAAACGCTTAAAAACACAAAGGGAGCTTCGCATGAAAATGTTTTGGAAACCATTACACACAATGTGCTCATTTTTCTTCTCGGCATTGTTGGCGTTGCAATCGCCCGTGGAATATTGATGTTCATGATGAGGCAGACGATTATCGTAATGTCACGACTGATTGAGTTTGACCTGAAGAATGAAATTTATCATCAGTATCAGCGGCTCAGTCTTGCATTCTACAGGAGAAACAATACCGGAGATCTTATGAACCGCATCAGCGAAGATGTAAGCCGTGTGCGCATGTACATTGGTCCGGCTGTGATGTACACGATCAACCTTTTCATTCTTTTTGTCCTCATCATTATCAGCATGATGAACGTAAATGTAAAGTTGTCATTGTACGTGCTTGCTCCTCTCCCGCTGTTGTCCCTTTCCATTTATTGGGTAAGCGATATCATGAATCGCAAAGGTGAAGAAGTGCAGGAACAGCAAAGTAAACTTAGCACGTTTGTACAGGAAGCATTTTCCGGAATTCGTGTTTTGAAATCATTTGTAAAGGAAGAGCAGTCTGAAAAAGATTTTACACAAGAGAGCGAACATTACAAACACAAATCGCTTGAGTTGGTAAAAGTGAATGCGTTATTTTTTCCATTGATGTTATTGTTAGTTGGTCTAAGTACACTGCTTACTGTTTATATCGGAGGACAGGAAGTTATTGCCGGACACATTACTACAGGAAACATTGCTGAGTTTATTATTTATGTGAACATGTTGACTTGGCCCGTTGCTTCACTTGGCTGGGTAACTTCGATTGTTCAACGTGCTGCTGCTTCGCAGGAACGCATCAATGAATTCCTTCAGCTTGAACCTGAAATTATTTCACAGACTGAAGTTCCCTTTGACATCAAAGGAAAAATAGATTTTGAAAATGTAAGTTTCCTTTATCCTGATTCAGGAATACTTGCACTTGATGATGTTTCATTCAGCATTGAAGAAGGAAAGTCGCTCGCTGTTCTTGGGAAAACAGGATCGGGAAAATCAACCTTGGCGAATCTAATGTTGCGCATGTACGATGTCACAAAAGGAAAAATTTTAATTGACGGACATCCGATAGAACAAATTTCACTTTCATCGCTGCGTCAGCAAACAGGTTATGTTCCTCAGGATGTTTTCCTTTTTTCCGACACCATTGAAAACAACATTGAGTTTGGATTACTTAATGAAATGAATCCGGATGAACGGAAAAAACTGGCTGAAGAAGCTGCGAAGCAATCCGTCATTTATGATAACATCCTGGAATTCCCGAAAGGATTTGAAACGATGATTGGTGAGCGAGGGATTACTTTGTCGGGCGGACAAAAGCAACGGGTAAGTATTGCTCGTGTGATCATCCGTAAACCGAAAATACTTTTGTTTGACGATTGTCTTTCTGCTGTGGATACAAAAACGGAAGAATTGATTCTGAATAACCTGAAAGGAATTATGCAGAACAGGACTTCCATCATTATCAGTCATCGTGTTTCATCCATTAAAAATGCAGACCAGATCATCGTCCTCGACCAGGGAAAAATAGTAGAACGCGGAAACCATTACGACTTACTCAACAAGCGCGGACTTTATTTTGAGTTGTATGAAAAGCAATTGATGGAGGAAGAGGCTGGGTGATTGGTTCATTGGTTCATTGGTTCATTAGTTTATAAGTTCAATGGTTTATTAGTTTGTTCGTTGGTTGATTGCTTTGTAGGTTGATGAACCTATTATTTACCAATGAACTGTTGAACCAATCAACCATTGAACTAATAAACGATGAAAAATTGCAATTCCCCCTCAAATCGCAATTCGCATATCTCACATCTAATCACCCCTTTTGGCGAAAAAATTTGCACATCTAAATAATTTTCTCATTTTTGCTTCGATCAAATACAGAACTGTATGACAGAGCAAAACAATCGTCCGAGAGAAGAAGTCTTTTCAAAATCAGTTCGGGCAGGAAAACGGACTTATTTCTTTGATGTAAAACCTACTAAGGCAGGCGACTTTTACCTTACGATCACGGAAAGCAAGAAGCGTATAGGTGATGATGGGAATCCTTTTTATGAGAAGCACAAGCTATTTTTATATCGCGAAGACTTCGATAAATTCCTGGAAGGCTTCAACGAAGCTGTTAACAAGGTAGGAGAATTAAAAGTGGATGCTCCTGTCGTAGAACATGAACATGCTCCCGAAGTTACACGTGAACAAAGTTCCTCTTCGTTCAGCGATGTGAACTTTGATGATTTGGGGAATTAAAAAATCATTTTGAGGTCATCAAATAACTTTTTCACGGACTCGTAAAATCAAAATTGATTGAAGTCGAGTTGAAAAGTACCGGATACTTCGTCCATGTTTCAAGAGAGCTTCTGTGCCTGATCACGATGTAATACCTGTGATTTAAAACATCTGCCGGAAAATCAAAGTGTCCGTTTCCATAAATATCGATCTCATCCCTTTTCGAAAATGCAAATTGATAGGGATCAACGGATGATGAATCATTGGCAAGCAAAACTTCAATCGTATCACACAACGTAGGATTTCCAACCGGATCAGCAACAGCCACCATCGTTCCGCCTCCTGTATAAAATCCTGAAATAAATACTTTTAAGTTTAACCTAACTGTGCTGCAGTTAGTGGCAGTGACCACAACAGCAGACGAAGTCAAACAGTTTTCAGTAACATCATAGCTGCCTGAAGTATATGCTTTAATGCTTTGTGTTGTTGCTCCTGTGTTCCACAGGTAACTGCTTCCTGAACTTGCTGTAAGCATTACTGAGTCTCCGGAACAAAAAGTTGTTGATCCGCCGGCTGTAATCACAGGTAAACTTCCCGGTGAATATAATTTTACATCGTCAATTCTGAACTGAGTCAATGTTGAATCATTCCTGAATTGAATCCTCAGGTTAGGAACAGATGGAATTGTATCAGTGATCCTTATTGTTCGATAGTACCACGGTCCCGAACCGGACGGGTTACTTGTTCCTGTTCCTGTTGGCAATGTATCAAAGGAAACTCTGGTATAATTCACCCCATCGGAACTAACTCTGACAGATAAATCAGAAGAATTGCTTGCAGTTGTGCTTTTGCAAACTCCGAATCCTAAACGCAAATTAACAAGCCCTGTAGTATTGATACCCGAAATAATGAAATTCTTGCCGACAGAAGTATTCGTCAAAAAAACATTTCCCAACCCTGATGCCGTTGGAAGTCCCGTTCCGTATCCCGTTGAAGGGGCTGTAACTCTCATGTCTCCGGATCCGGTCATCGTCAATGCATCGTTGTCATATGAATTCGCTGCTTCATATGCAGAGATCGAAGTAGTTGACATGTTGGTAACACCCCCCATTGTTTCAATAAAGACATTGGTAGTCGTTTGAGAAGCAGTTGTAACTGTTACAACTGAAGAAGCGGCTGTGCAACCGCTGCTGTTGCTAACCTGAACGGTATAACTTCCTGCATTTGAAACACTGATTGATTGCGTAGACGCGCCTGTCGACCATAGATAAATGCTGCTACTGCCAGCAGAGAGCGTCATTGATGAAGAAGGGCAAAGAGAAATTGGTCCTCCGGGAGTAATCGTTGCTGTCGGACTTGAAGAAACTGAAACAACAACAGGAGAGGACGTTGCTGAACATCCGCCACCATTCGTAATTGTAACTGAATAATTTCCTGCAGATGAAACAACAATGGATTGCGTAGTCGCTCCGTTTGACCACAGGTAAGATGAACTGCTGTTAGCTGTAAGTGTAGTTGAAGAAGCCGAGCAAATGGAAATTGGTCCGGCTGGAGTTATGGTTGCAGAAGGAGTTGCAACAGATACTACAACAGGAGATGATGTGGCTGTACAACCACTGGAATTTGTAACCTGAACTGTAAAGTTTCCTGCTGTTGAAACATTAATTGAACTGGTGGTTGCTCCTGTTGACCAAAGATAACTGCTGTTCACCGAAGAAGTAAGTGTAACAGAAGATGAAGGACAAATAGAAATTGGTCCGCCGGGAGTTATGGTTGCAGTTGGACTTGAAGCAGCTGAAACGACAACTGCTGACGATGTAGCTGAACAACCACCAGCATTAGTCACCTGAACCGTATAACTTCCTGCTGTGGAAACACTGATCGCTTGTGTAGTCGCTCCTGTTGACCAAAGATAAGATGTACTCGCCCCGGCAGTAAGAGTTACTGAAGCAGAAGGACAAAGAGAAATTGGTCCGGCTGGAGTAATCGTTGCTATTGGGTTTGCATTCACTGTAACAGAAACCTGCGTCATTGCATTGTTTGAACTCACAGCGTCTCCCGAAATCACGGTGTACGCATTGATAGTATAAGTTCCTGTAGCACTCATGTTATACGTACTGTCGAATGTCACATTCATCGTTGCACCTGCTGCAAGCGATCCAGAAGAAATTGTTTTTGTAAATGTTTTAAGAACTGCGGAAGGGCTGGTTGCCTGCAAGACAACCTGGAGATTCGAAGAAGAAAAATCTACTAAATTAGTTGAGTAATTCTTCACCTGTACCTGCAGCGACTTGACAGCATTCGCACACATTGGTGAGGCGGGCGAAACAAGCGACAACACTCCCATGTCAGTAACAGTTGTTCCGTATTCAAATTTAAAACTTGCAACAACAGGAAGGTGATCTGATGCATAATGAAGTGCATCCGCAATCGATTGCGAAACAGCAGAGTTTACAGGTGTGAGGCTGTTGATCGAATCATTAAAATGCTGTCCATCGTTTCCATAAGCGATTTCTGAATTGGCAACATACGTCATTCCTCCGGCATCATTGATAGCTTTTGAATACATGATCAAATCAAAACGATCGTCCATGCCTCCCGTAATTCCTCCCCCAAAAGATCTTGTCCTGGGTGATTGAGTATGACGGCTGGCGTAAGCTGCAATATTATGCCACTCACCTGACATCGAAATCGGATCTATCAAATAACCTTCGTTTCCTGCAGTTACTTGTTTTAATGTCTCGTAAGAAGAATCAGTAGATCGATAATAATTGAAGTCACCACATACAATGAAGTTAGAACCTGTCCGTAAAGCATTCGTAACTTTTCTCAGGCTGTCAACTTCTCTAACGCGCTGCGCCTCATCAGCAGGTGTATCACTTGCTTTTAAGTGAACGGTGTAAATTCTTACCGTGTCACCGGAGAGAATATGCTTCAACTTAAATTCATTGATGTCTCTTAACTCGGTTACAATAGGAGTATTACTGATAAACTGAAACTTAGAGCTTTTGTAAAACAATCCACTTCTTGTATCAGTCGTGTGAACGTATTTAAACAAAGCAGAGTCATAACCTGCAGACAGACCTTTCATCACATTTTTAAAGAATGCTATAAAGGTCGCATGTGACTGGATTTCTCCGACAGTGAGAATATCCGGGTTTGCAGATGAAATCACAGTTCTTAAATAGGGGTTCCGGGTTGTGGAATCAGCTGCATCAGAATAATAGTTCAGGATGTTATAACACATCAGTTTTACCTGGTCCTGTTGCTGACCGGAACTGGGATTTGAAACTGCAATGGTCAATACAAATCCCAGAAAGAAAATGATCCTTCCTGAAAATCCGGATATAGCCTTAATAAATAGCATTCCGTACGGAATACACGCAGTATTTTTCAAATTAATAAGAAATGAGGACAAGGGGTCGCAGTAGATAAACCTTGCCTGGAGAGGTTTACAAAGATAATAACTTTAGCCGCAATGAGAAACTTGGTGAAAAGAAATAAGTTTCGGAAGTTGCAGTGGAAATCAACAGCCAACCTGAAACGAACACATTTCATGAAGCCCGGAAACTCATCCAACCTTTTCTTTCTTCTTTTTCTCTCAATTTTTATTTGTGTTGATGGCTTTTCAGTCTGTTGTTCTGAAATTGATTCCGTTATTGTCGATTTACACGGTGATGCCCAATTCATCGATCCAAACAGTCCGGGAGTAACCTTAATAAAGCAAGAGAAATACGAAGAAGCAAATCAGTTGCTGACGAATGAAATTGTAAAGAATGAATCAAACAGCCTGGCCTATTTCAATCGTGGTGTTGTACGATGGAACATGGGTGATGCATCCAACGCTTGCCGAGACTGGAGTGCAGTGCTTGCTTTAGGAGATACAGCAACATTTAAACTGCTCGATAAAAACTGTCACGGCTCAATGGTTATTGATGAAGACACGATTGCTTCATCTCAATACCATAGAATGTGGACTCCTGAAAAGAAAGATGCAAGAACTTTATCGTCAAATTCAAAAGCATCTTCTCTTGTCGAAGAGATGCCTGAATTTCC
>JAYTXY010000027.1:0-3300 GCA_043742705.1 Bacteroidota bacterium | reverse complement strand
ACTTTCGCCCTGGCCATTTAAAAGGCCAAGGGTGAAAGTTCATATCTTTAGGTTGCACTTATCACTTGAACACAGCTTTGCACAATGAAAGGAAACTTCCCGATTGTCCTTACAAGATTCTGTTCGCTTTTAATTATTTTATCTTTCGGTTCATGCAAAGAGAAAGCAACACACTCCATTGCATTTCCATTTTTTCTGGATGAGAAATGCATGATCGTAAATGTGGAGCAGGATAATACGATTGAAGGCAATTATTTCAGAGTGCTGAAGCACTTGAAAGAAGAAGCTGTGATCATTAATCTTCCCGATCATTTTTTCGTTGATGAAAGTAATTGCAGCAACTACATGTTGGGTTGGGGAACGAACAAACCCTTGTATGATGCGGGAGTCGAAAACTTAAGAAAGATAAAATCAATCGATGCGAAATCCAAAACTTGTGTTCTTGGTGAACTGTTGCGAGGAGAAGGATTTCCTGCTATTGACCAGCGTGTCGTGTTTTGGAACATGAACCCTTCCGGATTAGTGAAAGATAGGAATGAACCTGTTGTTAAACCTGAGGAGGTTCCCGACTTTCATGGGAAGAGTGTTGGTTTCAGCGCCATTGTTTTTGACAGTTTGTCTTCGAAGTGGGTGATGTTTATCAATGAAGTCGATACTGATTTTATTCAGACTTATGCTTTGGTTTCTGACGATATGAAAAACTGGAGCATTGGAAATAACAGCGAACCGATTTTTAAAGCAGACGATTTTAAAAGTACATCCTGGGCAGGAGTTGATCCTTCCGGAAAAGTTTCGCAGGCAGCGATTGGTTCTGATCTTATCAGGAACAACAATACCTGGTATTATTTTATGCATGGCTATGACAAAGTGGGAAAGCGACACATTGGAGTTGCCATTTCGAAGCAATCTGTTTTTGGTCCGTATAAAATAATTCCGGAGCCAATTATCTCTCCCGGAACAGATGGTGGTTGGAATGACCTGAGTTGCTTCAATGCAAAGGTGCTTCCTTACAGAGATCATTTCATATTATTTTATGACGGAAAAAACATGGAAGGAGATGAACGTGTTGGTCTTGCTGAATCAAACGATCTTCTGAACTGGACTAAATATGCCGGCAATCCTGTAGTTGACGAACATGACGGATGGAGAAGTTCCAGTGGTTCATCTGAACCGTGTTATGTTGCGACAAGAGGCGACAGCATTTTCCTGATGCTGGCAGGAACAAAAAAATTTAAGATGGGTCCGTGGCATCATTACATCACTAGGCGCATGTATCTTGATAAATCTGGAAATGTCAATGATGCAGAGTTGGGAGTTTTTCTTTCTGTTGACGGTGGCAAGTCGTTCACTCCACATGCGAATAATCCGGTATTCGTAAATAATTATTCTGATGTATTTGAAAACGATCACATGGGTGGAAATTTCAAATTAATAAAAGTGGATTCCATGGATTATCTTTTTTACCAGGCGAAGTCGAGTTATGAAGGAGCGCGGTACAATATCATGTTTCGAATCCTTAAAAAGTAGAAAGTGGGAGAGTGAGAAGTTTCGATCTCACTCTCTCACTCTCTCACCTTCTCACTCTCACTCTCTCACTCTCTCACCTTCTCACTCTCACCCCTTCACAATTTCCGCCAATGCTTCAATCCACGCCTGATGATCATTCAAACTTTCGACAAGCTGAATCTTCTCTCCTCCATGTTTTTTGAAAAGCTGATTGTACTCTACACCAATTTCATAAATAGTTTCAAGGCAATCGCTCACGAATGCAGGTGAGAAAGCAAGCACTTTTTTCTTTCCTTTCTTCGCCAAATCTTCAATAACCAAATCGGAGTAGGGTTTGATCCATGGTGTTCGGCCAAGCCGTGATTGAAAACAGACGGTGTAATTTTCAAATGCAATATTCAGATTCTTTGCGATGCAGCGCGCTGTTTCAAAACATTGCGCACGGTAACAAAAAGAATTTTTTTCCTCCAGTGATGCACAGCAGTTTTCTTTCAGGCAGTGATTGAAACAATCTGCTTTCTCAATATGTCGTTCAGGCAAACCATGAAAGCTGAACAACACATGATCATAATTTTCGAGTTGATGCTTTCGTCCGATTTCAGAGAATGCGTTGATGTAACCTTCGTCATTGCAAAAGCTGTTGATGAATTTTATTTCAGGAACAACCTGCCATTTGCTGACGATTGACATTATTTTTTCCTGTACGGAACCTGTGGAAGCAGAGGCGTACTGCGGAAACAGCGGCAGCACAATGATTTTTTTGAAAACAGGTTTTGAAAATTTTTCCAGCGCGGATTCCAGTGACGGACTTTGATAACGCATTCCAAGTTCAACCTGGAAATCCGTTCCCAGTTTTTCCTGCAATATTTTTTTTTGAAGTTTGCTGTAGTAGAGCAGGGGAGAACCTTTGTCAGTCCATATCTCCTTGTAAAGTTTCGCGGAACGTGGTGAACGAATCGGTGCAATGATGAAATTTACCAACATCCATCTCGCAAGCGGACCCGTGTCAATCACACGCGGATCACTTAGAAACTCGCGTAAATATTTTCTCACATCGGCAGTTGACGGACTGTCCGGTGTACCCAGATTAACAAGCAGAACTCCTGTCTTCATGAATGAATTTTAATGTTTTAATTTTCTCCGTCTTATAAAATTCTGCACGGGGATAATCAGTAAAAGAAGAAAAGAAACATAGGAACAAACGACTCCGAGATAATCTCCGTGTTTTGCATAAAACGTTTTGATGTCGTTTTTATACAAAGTTTGTTTAATGACATCTTCCTCCCACCAGCCGGTTTTTTGCAACACGTCACCACGCTGATTAATAAAACAGGAGATGCCTGTATTGGCGCTTCTTGCAATGCTTTTACGGAACTCAATGGCAAGCAAGCGAGAATAATTCATATGCTGATGGAAGCCCGGAGTATTGCCCCACCAGCCATCGTTGGTGATTACGAAAATTAACTGTGCATCGTTTTGAATGTAAGCACTCATGAATCCGCCATAAATGGATTCATAGCAAATAGCAGGAGCGATTCGCGTTCCGTCCTTCGAAATAAAAGGAGTTCTGTCTTTCTGAATTCCTAAACTTCCTGAAGTTCCGCCGAGTGAGAGTGCATACTTTTCAAGGAAGCTGAAGAATTTCCGGTACGGCATGATCTCCACACCCGGAACCAACCGTGACTTGTGATAAATTTGTATGGAGTCTCTGTCATCAAGTTGCAGAGCGGTATTGAATGCATCATAAAAATCTTTCCCATCTTTAAACTGATGAGCAGTCTCGCTTGGCTTTTG
>JAYTXY010000026.1:0-4269 GCA_043742705.1 Bacteroidota bacterium | reverse complement strand
CAACACGCGCTTTTGATTTGGTACCACGGGCTTTCGGCATTCTTCGAATCCACTCCAGTTCAGTACGCATGATGTTACGCGCTTTATCAATCTCACGGCTTTCATTGAACTCACGTTCCGCTTTCTTTTCAAGGAAGTAAGAATAGTTCCCTTCGTAGTGATGCAACTTTCCTTCGTCCAGTTCAATGATCTTGTCGCAGATGTTGTCCAAAAAATAACGATCGTGAGTAACGAGCAATAACGAACCATTTCCCCGCATTAAATAATTCTCCAGCCATTCAATCATGTCGACATCGAGGTGATTGGTCGGCTCATCGAGCATCAGTAAATCCGGTTCATCAATGAGTATTCGTGCCAATGCAACACGCTTACGTTGTCCGCCACTTAGGGATTTAATGGATTGATCAAAATGATGAATGTTGAGTCGCGAAAGAATCTGTTTTACACGTGCTTCATAATCCCAGGCATTTCCATCGTCCATGGCTGACATTGCGCGTTCAAGTGCTTTCTGTGTTTGCGGAGTAGGATGTTCAATGTCATTTTCAAGACACGCTTCGTATTCCTTGATGAGTTTGAGAGCAGGAAGATCAGAGTGAAAAATGGTTTCGATTACCGTTTTACTTTCATCAAATTTCGGATCCTGGTCGAGGTAAGCAATGCTGATATCTTTCCGATGTGTTACCGTTCCGGAGTCAGCGATGTCTTTTCCTGCCAGTATTTTCATCAGCGTTGATTTGCCGGAGCCGTTTCGGGCAATCAACGCCACCTTCTGTCCAGACTCAATACCAAAACTGATGTTATTAAAAAGAATTTTATCCGAATAACTCTTTGAAAGGTTTTCTACACTCAAAAGATTCATGCGGTAAAGATAGTTGTTAGTTGTTAGTTGTTAGCTGTTAGCTGAAGGTGGAGAATAAATTTTAGTATCTTTCGTTTGAAACTCAATTAACTTACTTGCATGAAAAATCTAAGCTATCTCCTCCTATTTTTCCTGTTATCATGCGGATTGGCTGCTGTGGATGAAACAAAAGCCCGCGCTGTTGCAGAAGGCTTTCTGAATGACTGGAAATTTGAGAATTACGATTCACTTGATAAGTATTACACGGCTTCTTTTAATGAAAGTGAGCCGAAGGAAGAAAAGATTAAGAAACTTGAAAAGATCAAAGAAACGATCGGACAGGTTTTGTCATTCGAACTTATCAGCAAAAAGGAAAGCAAGAGTATGGATGATGGACCTTCCATTGAATTAAAGTACAAGGTAAATTTCTCGAGGACGAATGCTGAACAAACCTTCATCATCATCAACGATGAAGGAACACATAAGATTACGTTTCAGAATATCGAAACAAAGTGATTTAGCCAAGTATTTTCATCAGCCTTTCGAAGGCATTCGCACCAAAGGAAACCAACTGACTGTAATCGTTCAGATCAAGCCTTTGACTGAATTTTAAGAATTCTTTCTGCAAAATCATTTCTCTTAATTCATCCTCATTTGACTGAAACATTGTATCCAATGATCGATAATTTTTTTCATCAAAAGAATATTCCCACGGATTGTTATTTACGCAAATGAAAAAATCAGAATGCTGAAGAGTAGAAATAGAATGTTGAATTTTCTCCCTGAATAAATCAAGCGCTCTTCCCTGCAAATGAAGTGTAAAACTAAATTCATTTCCCCACCAAAACATCGAGCGAAATGCAAAAATAGTTTCTGTACTAAAAACTCTCGGGCAATCAAGGATTACATATGGAAACATGCGATGGTTTTCACCCCGGAAAATTTTTCCTGCATCTTTCACCTGAAGTTCGGGCAAAGACAAAAAAGAAAAATCATTCATCTTTTTCATGAGTTCCTTCTCTAATTCACCAAGAAGATGCAACACTTTTTGAGTCGCGAAATGTTTCACTTCGAAAAAACGGTTGTTATTCAGTGCTTCCAGTTCCTCCGGAGTAAACGTCAAATTTGTATCTTGCACCTTCATAATTTTTCCCAAATATAGCTTGAAGAAATTAACACAGCTTGTTTTAAAATCATTCATTGGTCCTTTTATCCTGACCTTTTTCATTTCCACATTCATCCTGCTGATGCAGTTTCTGTGGAAGTACATCGATGACCTCGTTGGAAAAGGACTTGGCTGGTTCGTGATCACGAAACTGATGCTTTATTTTTCCGCAACCATGGTTCCATTGGCTTTACCAATGGCAATTCTATTATCCTCGCTGATGACGTTCGGAAATCTTTCCGAGCATTTTGAACTGGCTGCCTGTAAAGCATCCGGAATTTCATTGCAACGTTTCATGCGCCCGCTCATTATACTCACATGCGGGATCTGCATACTCGCTTTTTATTTTTCAAACAACATTCTTCCGATTGCCAACCTGAAAATGAACGCACTGTTGTACGATGTCCGCCAGCAAAAGCCGGCACTCATGATCAAAGAAGGAATCTTTTACAATGGTATTGACGGCTATTCCATCAAGGTTGGAAAAAAAGAAAGTGACGGACAAACTCTGCGTGACATTATGATTTATGATCATACAGATGGAGAAGGCAATACGAAACTGATCATGGCTCAAAAGGGAACGATGGTGATGTCTGATGATGAACGTTACCTTGTATTGGACCTGTTTTCGGGAACGAGTTATGAAGAACAGGCCGGTGAACGAAATAAAATAGACAAACATCCTTTTACGCGCAGCGAATTTGAAGAACAGACAATGCGTTTTGATTTGAGCACTTTTAAAATGACTCGTACGAACGAGCAGTTGTTCAAAGACAATTACCAGATGCTGAATTTGAAACAGCTCTCTGTTTCAGCAGATTCCATTAGCAAAAGGATTGAAGAACGAAGGACAAATTTTGTTATTTATTTCAACGGTGCGATAGTTCCGCCTTTGGATTCCACAGATAAACACAGTGCATTGAAACTCCCATTCGCTCAAAATGATTTTATTCAGAATTTTCCTGTGAACGAACGGAAGGAGATTCTTTCTTCTGCTTTGTATGCAGCCCGAAATGCGAGAAACGTTGCAGCTGATGCTGCAGGTGAAATTAAGGGAAGAAGCAAAACCCTGGCGAGACACATGATTGAATGGCACAGAAAGTTTACGCTTTCTATTGCCTGTCTTGTGTTGTTCTTTATCGGTGCGCCTTTGGGAGCAATCATCCGCAAAGGAGGATTGGGATTACCGGTAATTATTTCCGTTCTCTTTTTTGTTACCTATCATGTTGTTTCTATCACGGGTGAAAAGATGGTACGCGAAGTAACACTTCCTGCTTACAAAGGAATGTGGATCTCTACAATCTTTTTGCTGCCTGTTGGAATATTTCTGACTTATAAAGCAGCAACTGATTCCGGCTTGTTCGATCGCGATTCCTACATTCGCTTCTTCAAAAACCTTCCGGGAATCCGTAAGAAAAAAGTAACCGTTTCTTCCTGAAAACTTACTGCGTGAAAATTCTGCAACTGTGTCATCGAATTCCTTTTCCTCCTGTTGACGGTGGAAACATTGCGATGCTCAACCTTGCTCAGTCGCTGGTTTCGCAGGGAAATGAAGTGAAAATTTTCGCACTGAATACCCTGAAGCATTTTGTAAAAGAGGAATCGCTCCCGGAGCATTTCAGGACAAGGTTCAGATTAGAAACCAGTACAACTGATACTTCTGTAAAACCGGTTGCTGCTTTTCTCAATTTGTTTACAACGGATTCTTATAACATCATTCGTTTTTACAACAAAGATTTTGAAGATCGTTTAAGAGTGCTTCTGCATGAAGAAAAGTTTGACGTTATTCAACTGGAAAGCTTGTTCATGCTTCCTTACCTTAATTGCATAAGGGAAAGTTGCAATGCAAAAGTGGTGATGAGAGCACACAACGTAGAACACATTATCTGGCAGCGATTGTGTCAGGCTGAGAAAAATCCGCTGAAGAAATGGTACCTGACACTGCTTGCAAAACGACTTGAAAAGTATGAACGGGAAAACATCAATAAACTGGATGCTATACTCCCGATAACAAAAGAAGATGAATTGATTTTTCGATCAATGGGTTCCACGATTCCGATTCATGTAACTCCGCTTGGAATTGATTTGAAGGATTATGAATCTCCAATTGATGAAAAAGCAGACTGGTGTTTGTTTCACCTTGGTTCTATGGATTGGTTACCAAATCTCGAAGCTGTAGATTGGTTCCTGAATTCCTGCTGGAGTAACATTCACAAAGAATTTCCTGATCTCAAACTTTATTTAGCCGGAAGAGGTTTTCCTAAAC
>JAYTXY010000025.1:0-6895 GCA_043742705.1 Bacteroidota bacterium | reverse complement strand
TTCGATATCTGAAAAAAAAATCCGGAGGAAAATTTTACATTGTCGGAGTAGGAGGAATACACGCTCCGGAAGATGCGCTTGAAAAAATAAGAGCCGGAGCCGACCTCATCCAGATTTACACAGGATTTATTTACGAAGGTCCCGGATTAGTCAAAGGAATAAATGATTCTCTATTAATCATCAATTGAATAATGAAGAATGAATATTGAAAATTAGTAAAACTCTTGCTTTTTCATCTTGTATTATTCAATATTCATTCTTCAATATGCATTCACATAATTGGTTATTTTTGCACCGCTTATGCAACCAGTCAAACTTATTGAATGTCCCCGCGATGCCATGCAGGGTTTACACGATTTTATTCCGACAGAGCAAAAGGCGAAATACATCAATTCGCTTTTAAAAGTTGGTTTTGATACCATTGATTTCGGCAGTTTTGTCTCTCCGAAAGCAATTCCGCAATTGCGCGATACAAAGGAAGTTTTGTCGAAACTTGATCTCTCAACGACTAAATCTAAATTACTTGCCATTGTTGCCAACGTGAGAGGAGCAGAAGAAGCATCTGCATTCGATGAAATTTCATTTTTAGGTTTTCCATTTTCAATTTCCCAGGAGTTTCAAAAAAGAAATACGAACTCCACCATTGAAGAGTCACTTGAAAGAGTGGAAGAGATTCAGAAAATATGTTTGCAGAAAAATAAGCATCTCGTGATTTACATTTCAATGGGTTTTGGAAATCCTTATGGTGAGCCGTGGAATGCTGACATCGTGATACGTTGGGTAAAGAAACTTTCAGATCTTGGTGTCAACATTGTTGCTTTGTCAGATACTGTAGGTGTTTCAAATCCTGAAAACATAACGCATCTGTTTTCCCATCTTATTCCTGAATTTAAAGAGATTGAATTCGGAGCTCATCTTCATTCCAATCCTTCGAGTTGGGAGGAAAAAATTAAAGCTGCTTTCGACAGCGGTTGCCGCAGATTTGATTCGGCCATGAAAGGAATTGGCGGTTGCCCGATGGCTAAGGATGAGTTGATTGGAAATATAGCTACTGAAAACATGGTTGCATTTTTTGAGACAGAACATGTTGACCTTGGTTTTAATAAGGCTTCGTTTTTACAGGCAATGAACAATGCAAATGAGACTTTCAACTGATTTTGGCTGAAACTTTTACGGTTGAATTCTGTATTTAATTAAATTGTTGAAAATGAATTCCATTTCATTGACTTTTCATTCGTTGAAAAAGAAGTAAAGAGTAAATTTGCGTCAGAATATAGAAGCTCATTTTCCGTTATCATTTTGTGAAGAAAAACATGTTCGATAAAAATCTCATACGCAGTCTCTCCGTCATACTGGTTTTTGTATTAATGACTGTTCACTCAATTGCCCAGGTACAAGGTCGTGCCGAAATTCCCGTTGTTGTGAACAGCGGTGGGCGTTCAATAGAAAATGCCGTTGTTGAAGTGTATGAAAACGGTGCGTTGGTTCAGACTTTTTACACGAAACCAAACGGTACAACATTGGTTACTCTCAATCTTAATAAGCAATGTCAGATTAAATTCTCTAAGGCAGGTTTGGTTTCCAAATTTGTCGAGTACAATACAGTAGTTCCTGAAAGTGAGAGCGACATCATTATTCCGGCTCAAAAATTTTCCATTGAGCTGTTTGAAGACAAAGGTGATTTGTCTCAGAAAGATGCCGTGAACAAGCCGGTTGCAAAGTTCGCCTACAACAGTACATATGAAGATTTTATTTTTGATGCGACCTATTCAAATCAAATTAAAGCAGAGCAGGATCGGGAACGCAGAGCAGCAGAAGAATTGGCAAGACAGCGTGACAAAGCACGTCTTGATTCACTGAATAAAATCTGGGGAGATTCTCTTGAGATCTTAAGAGCAAAGCAGGCGAAAGATCTTGCTGCAAAAGCAGAACAAGACCGCATTCGTGCAGAACAGGAGAAAGCCCGCGAGGATTCAATTGCCAGGGCAAATGCAAGCGCGAAAGCAAAAGCGGAATTGGAAGCGAGGGAAAAAGCACGACTCGATTCGATAACAGCAGCAACAAAAGAAAAAGAAAGGCTGGATGCCTTGGCAAAGAAAAAAGCCGAAGCAGATTCATTGGCACAGGTTGAAGCTGACAAAAAGAAACAACAGGAAGACGAGAGACTACGTTTGTTAGCAGAAGCACGGGAGAAGTCGAGATTAGATTCTGCTACTAAAGCGGAGACTGAAAAATCAAGAAGAGATTCAATTGCCGGAGCAAAAGCAAGAATCGAATTAGAGGCTGCTTTAAAAATTCGGCAGAAATTTGTTGCTGATTCCACTGCAAAAGCCGAAGCAGACAGAGCGAAATCAGATGCACTTGCGAAAGCAAAATCGGATTCCCAAGCGAAAGCAATGGAGCAGGCACGAAGGGATTCACTGGCGAAAGCAGATGCTGTGTTGAAAGTGAGACAAAAATTTGTAGCTGATTCCACTGCAAAAGCTGAAGCGGATAAAGTGAAGTCAGAAGTTCTGGCAAAAGCCCAGACTGAATCTGAAGCAAGAGCCAGAGAGCTGGCTAGAAAAGATTCTCTGGCGAAAGCGGATGGCGTTTTAAAAGCCCGACAAAAGTTTGTTGCAGACTCAACAGCACAGGCTCTTGCGGAAAAAATAAAGTCAGATGCACTTGCAAAAACTCAGGCAGATGCTGAACTAAGGGCGAAAGAACAGGCGCGTAAGGATTCTCTGTTGAGAGTGGATGCTTCGTTAAAGGCAAGACAGAAGTTTGTTGCTGATTCAACAGCACAGGCTCAGGCAGAAGCAGCAAAAGGAGCCGCACTTGCAAAAGCACAAGCAGAATCAGAGGCAAGAGCAAAGGAGCAGGCAAGAAGAGATTCAATTGCGAAGGCTGGTGTAGCGTTGAGGGAGCGTCAGAAATTTGTCGCTGATTCTACAGCGCAGGCGCAGGCAGAGAAAGCAAAACTTGATGGAGAGGCAAAGGTACAGGCAGATGCTGAAAGAGTGCGGCAAAAACTTGTTGCTGATTCAACAGCGAAAGCTGAAGTTGAAAAGGCAAGACAAGATGCCCTTGCGAAAGTACGTGCAGAAGCCGAAAAAAACCGGCAGAAATTAGCTGCTGACTCTACTGCAAGAGCTGATGCAATGAAAGCGAAGCAGGATGCTCTTGCCCAGGCAAAAGCGGATGCAGATGCGAAAGCCAAAGAGGATGCGAGAATAGAGGCGGAGCGCCAGGCGAAGGTCGCACAGGAAAAAGCAAAAACTGATTCCATAGCATTGGCAGACCGGAAGCAAAAGGAAAAAGAAGACGAGGATCGAAAGGCAAAAATACAAGCTGACATCGAGGCGAAGAAAGCCTTGCTTGGTAAGTCGATGGGTTCGGGTGATGACAAAGATAAATCTCAACCTGCAAAACCTTCCACTGCCGTACCTAAAATTGTTGACTCCGATTACAAAGAAGGAGTCACAGAAGAAACCCTCACAGAATCAAACCGAACGATATACAGAGTAGTTGTGAAGAAAGAAGGCGGAACCTTTAACTACCAGAAGATTGTTTATAAATGGGGCGGTATATTTTATTTCAAGAATGAAAGTAACATCACAGAGTCATCTTACGTGCAGGAAATAAAAAATGCGAAAGCTGCGATAAAGTAATAACAGTTGCTTATAAAACAATTTTAAGAGAGACGGAATTAACCGTCTCTTTTTTGTTGCAGGAAATATTACCGGAATGTCTGAAGTTTATGAATATTCGGTAATGGTTCAGTTTGGATTTATTGTAACCACCGAGACACTAAGGACACTAAGGTTCACCGAGATATTCTCTGTGTTTCTAAGTGATCTTTGTGTCTAAGTGGTAGAATCGATCCCATATCAGATCATTAAACCATCAAACAGACCCACTACCGAATATTCTTTGGCAATGCTCAATTCTTAAAAGAGTTTTACTTTCGCAATCGAATGAGAAAGACAGGATTCTTACTACTCATATTTTTCTTCTCCATTATCAGCCGTTGCTTTGCTTTAAACATCGCTGTGGATGATACTTTGAAAGGAACCCGTAACAGTAAGTTTTTAATTTTTCCGTTTTTCCTTCGATCTCCTGAGACCAAATGGGGCTTTGGGTCGGTGGCTGCCTTTTTCTTCAAAGCAAAAAAAAATGATGTCAGCATACGGACATCTGATATCAATCTGGTAACGCTCTACACGCTAAATAGGCAGGCAGTCGTGGTATTGGGAACCACCGTTTTTTTTCCGGAAGAGAAAAATATTTTTCGTCTGCAAACTTCCTACAGTTATTACCCTGACAAATGCTGGGGCATTGGCAACGAAACGTTGAAAAGTGAAGAAGAAAGTTACAGCATCAAACAATTTTATTTTAATCCGCAGTTCCTTCAAAAAATTTACAGAAGCTGGTACTTCGGTGTCAGTTATGATTTTCAGAACATTCATGATTTTAAATACGATGCTAACGGAATTTTTGATCAGCAACATATTACAGGACGTTATGGTGGAAGTGTTTCCGGTGCGGGAATGTTATTCACCTGGGATACACGAAACAATGCATACAGCCCATCGAAAGGTTTTTTTGCAGAATTAAGCGCAACGGCATACGGACAACGATTGGGCAGTGACTTCAGTTTTAATTCGTATTCACTGGACCTGAGAAAATTCATTAACCTTTCTGAAAAAAATAAAAGAGTACTGGCTATGCAGTTGCTTGTGAAGGACAATACAGGAACTGTTCCATTACGAAACCTAGCCTTGCTGGGCGGACCTGAAATTATGCGTGGTTACTACAAAGGAAGATTCGTTGATAAAGATTTGATTGCATACCAGGCAGAATTGCGGCAGTTTTTATTTTGGCGTTTGGGTGTTACAGCCTTCGGCAGTGTGGGTGAAGTGAGTTCAGCGATTCCTGA
The DNA here is from genome assembly GCA_043742705.1 of Bacteroidota bacterium. Classification (GTDB taxonomy): domain Bacteria; phylum Bacteroidota; class Bacteroidia; order AKYH767-A; family 2013-40CM-41-45; genus JAPLDA01. The sequence goes on along the minus strand of JAYTXY010000025.1, from coordinate 1,974 downwards.
ATTCAATTTGAAAGGACTGCATTACGCATGTGGTGCAGGAGTAAGAATCATGGTCAGCAAATCCGAAAAACTAAATCTTCGTGTTGACTACGGTATAGGAAAAAACTCCAACGGTTTGTACGTGATTCTGAAAGAAGCCTTTTAAATTAAGTTAAAAGGCAAAAAACAAAAGTCAAAAGTTGAGGTTTACAAGCAGAATTCTTTGCTTGAGTAAACATGCTCTGGAACATAGACCTACTTAGCTAAATTCGCGTATTCGAACATTCGAAATGGATTCGTAATTCGTTACAGGAAAATAAAAAGTTGGACTTAACTATCCGTTCATCGAAATCAAAAACTCTTCATTCGATTTTGTTCCACGCATCTGCTGAAGTAAAAATTCCATCGCTTCCATCGGGTTCATGTCTGCAAGATGATTACGAAGTACCCACATTTTCTGCAACATTTCTTTATCCTGAAGTAAATCTTCTCTTCTTGTACTTGATGCAACAAGATCAATTGCAGGGAATACACGTTTGTTGGAAAGCTTACGGTCAAGCTGCAATTCCATGTTGCCGGTTCCTTTGAATTCTTCAAAGATTACTTCGTCCATTCTGGAACCTGTATCAGTTAAAGCAGTTGCAATGATGGTAAGACTTCCACCGTTTTCAATTTTACGTGCAGCTCCGAAAAACCGTTTAGGTTTGTGTAATGCATTTGCTTCCACACCACCTGACAATACTTTTCCGCTTGCAGGAGCCACTGTGTTGTAAGCGCGAGCAAGACGTGTGATGGAGTCAAGAAGGATCACAACATCGTGACCACATTCAACCATTCGCTTTGCTTTTTCAAGAACGATGTTGGCAATCTTTACGTGGCGCTCGGCAGGCTCATCGAAAGTAGAAGCGACTACTTCCGCTTTTACGCTTCGTGCCATATCCGTTACTTCTTCCGGACGCTCATCAATCAAAAGAATGATCAGATATACTTCCGGGTGATTGGCTGCAATGGCATTTGCAACATCTTTCAATAAAATCGTTTTACCAGTTTTTGGCTGTGCAACGATAAGTCCGCGTTGTCCCTTTCCGATTGGCGTAAACATATCCATTACACGCGTGGAATGATTTGCTTTGTCACCTGACAGGTTGAGTTTCTCAAACGGGAAAAGAGGAGTGAGGTAATCAAAATGAATACGATCACGCACGATAGCAGGATCTTGTCCGTTGATGAGATCTACTTTAATCAAAGGAAAAAATTTCTCTCCTTCACGTGGCGGACGAACAGTTCCTTTCACTGTATCTCCGGTTTTAAGACCGAATAATTTTACCTGCGATTGTGAAACATAAATGTCGTCAGGACTAGTGAGGTAATTGAAATCAGAGGAACGGAGGAAGCCAAAACCATCAGGCATAATTTCCAATACGCCTTCGCTGATAATCACACTGTCGAGGTCGTAAACAGGTTCTGCAATCTGAACTTCAACTCTAGGTGGTTCAGGTCTTGAGGGTTTATTAAAGGAACGGTTAGGATCCGGTTTGTTAAAATTTTGTTTTGGTTCAAACTCAGGTTGTCTTGAAACCGGCTCTGCTGAAGGGACTTCAGGGACTACAACTTTCGGTGGAAATTTTACACTTGGTTGTAGAACGGGTGGCGCTGTTTTCTCTGCAGCATTTTTATCCTCACCATCTTTCGCAGGGATCACTCTTCTTCTTTTGATTCCCGGTTTTTCAACCGAAGCTGAAGCAGGTGCTTCTGCGGATTTCTCAGGCCTCGGAGCGCGCTCAGGTCTTGCTTCCTTTTCAGGTTTGGCTTCTTTTACTACTTCTACTTTTTCTGAGGAAAAAGCTTTGTTGCCTGCAAGCGATGCCTTGATGGAATCACTGGCTCCCGGGTTCAGTGCTTGCTGATCAAGGATTTTGTAGACCAATTCCTGCTTACGAAGTTCATCGTAATTGGGAATGTTCATAAGACGTGCAATTTCTTTCAGCTCATTGA
>JAYTXY010000024.1:0-49137 GCA_043742705.1 Bacteroidota bacterium | reverse complement strand
TATATTCCGATTACGAAAGAATCTCTCCCAAATCATCTCAACTCCACACGGAATGCATTGTTAAGCTACATTCACGAAACAGGCAATTCAAAATTCCTGGATGGAAAATTAATTTTTATTTCCGGCAGTCCAAAACTGGATAACCTCAGAGGAATTCCCATCGGCAGGCTCAGCGGAATTGTGAATCACCATGTTCCACAATACCTGAAAAAAAAACAGCTTCCTTCTTACAAAACAAATTGTGTTGAAGACTGGGAAAGAAAACTGGATGCAATAGTGGCTGAAACGATGCCGCAGAACATGACCTTCATCAGCGGTATTCCTCCGTGGGTACAAATGTATTTCGACAAGCTCCATGAAAAAACCGGGAAGAAAATCAAAGACCTTTTTCCCGACTTTTCTCTTTTTGTTTACGGTGGCGTGAACTATGAACCGTACCGGAAAAAATTTGAGGGGAGCATTGGAAGAAAAGTGGATTCAATTGAATTGTATCCGGCATCAGAAGGATTCATTGCATACCAGGATTCGCAAAAAGACAATGGGTTGTTACTTCTTTTAAACACAGGAATTTTTTATGAGTTCATTCCCGCATCAGATTACTTTTCCGAAAAGCCGGAACGGATTTCAATCGGTGATGTGGAACTTGGAATTAACTACGCCATCATACTTAATACTAATGCGGGTTTGTGGGGATACAGTTTGGGCGACACCGTTAAGTTCGTTTCAAAAAATCCGTACAAAATAATTGTAACCGGAAGAATCAAGCATTACATCTCCGCATTCGGAGAGCATGTGATTGCGGAGGAAGTGGAAAATGCATTGATGAAAGCTGCACACGAACAGCATGCTGAAGTAATTGAGTTCACCGTGGCTCCGCAGGTGAATCCTGAGCCCGGTGAATTGCCGCATCATGAATGGTTTATTGAGTTTTCGTCTCCTCCACACGACATGGAAAAGTTTCGTTTAACGATTGACGAATCGCTGCAACAGCAAAATAGTTACTACCGTGATTTAATTCTCGGCCATATTTTGCAACCACTGAAATTGCGATCGCTGCAAAAAGATTCTTTTATTTCTTTCATGAGATCAAAAGGAAAGTTGGGCGGACAAAATAAAGTTCCGCGGCTTTCGAATGACAGGAACATTGCGGAGGAGATGAAACAGTACATTCAATAAACTGCTTCTTTAAGAACGCGAATACTTTCCTTCTTCATTCTGAACCAATCAATGCCGTCATTCAGGAGGAATCCATTTCAAAGTAAGTTGTGTCATTTATTCAGAAATAGATTCCTCCTGAATGACTACATATAAGTGTCGATCATCCTATTAACTTAGGAATGTTTAATTTCGCGGAATACAACATCAACTTTTGAAACGCAACATCGCTATACTTGGCTCTACGGGCTCTATCGGAACACAGGCACTGGAAGTAATCAGGTCTCATCCGAATAGTTTTGCCGTTGAAGTACTGACGACAAACAGCAATGCTGAACTGCTCATTCAGCAGGCAAAAGAATTTTTGCCGAACGCTGTTGTTGTTGCAGATGAATCAAAATATCAACTCGTTCGTGAGGCACTGAAAGAACTTCCTGTTAAAGTTTTTACAGGAGAAGATGCAATCACACAATCCGTTCAGATGGATGAGATTGACATTGTGCTTACAGCCCTGGTTGGTTATGCCGGATTGAAACCGACACTTGCTGCCATTCGTTCAGGAAAACAAATTGCGCTTGCAAACAAAGAAACTCTTGTTGTTGCAGGTGAACTCATCACCTCCCTGGCAAAAGAAAAATCAGTTAACATTTATCCCATTGATTCGGAACATTCCGCCATCTTTCAATGCATGGCGGGTGAATGGCACAATGCGATTGAAAAAATTTATCTCACCGCTTCCGGAGGACCGTTTCGCGGCAAAGACAAAAATTTTCTCTCCACCGTTAAAAAAGAACAGGCGCTGAAACACCCGAACTGGGAGATGGGAGCAAAAATTACCATCGACTCCGCAACACTCATGAATAAAGGACTTGAGATGATTGAAGCGAAATGGTTGTTCGGACTTACTCCACAGCAAATTGATGTGATTGTTCATCCCGAGAGCATCATCCACAGCATTGTTCAGTTTGAAGACGGAAGCATGAAAGCACAAATGGGATTGCCCGACATGAAGCTTCCGATTCAATATGCGCTCGGTTATCCGCAACGTTTAAAATCAGATTTCAAACGTTTTGATTTTGCAAATTATGCAGCACTCACATTTGAAAAACCGGATCTCAGTACATTTCGAAACCTTGCATTGGCAACGGAAGCTATGCACCGTGGCGGAAATGCGCCATGCATCATTAATGCCGCCAACGAAATTGTGGTGGCTGCATTCCTTCGCGATCAGATTGGTTTCCTTGAGATGTCGGATACGATTGAAAGCTGCATGCAAAAAATTTCATTCATTGCTCAACCATCCTACGAAGATTACGTAGAAACCGACAGCGAAACAAGAAAGCGCGCGATAGAATTTCTTCCCGCTTAATGCGTTTCTCTTATTCACAGCCGGTTCATTCAACCTGCTGTTTTATTTTGCAACTTTGCATTCAATTATCACTCAACAATAATCAATCAATATAAATGGCTGGATTAATCATGGCTGCCCAGTTAATTCTGGGTCTTGCAATTTTAGTGACACTTCACGAACTGGGGCATTTTCTTGCCGCACGTGCTTTTGGAATTCGTGTCGAAAAATTTTACCTCTTCTTTGATGCATGGGGATTTAAGTTTTTCAGTTTCAAAAAAGGAGATACGGAATACGGAATCGGTTGGCTTCCTCTTGGCGGCTACGTAAAAATTGCGGGAATGATTGACGAGAGCATGGACACGGAAGCCATGAAACAACCTGCGGAGTCCTGGGAATTCAGATCTAAACCAGCATGGCAGCGATTGATCGTAATGGTTGGTGGCGTAACAATGAATGTCATTCTCGGTATTATCATCTATTCATTCTCATTGCTTCACTACGAACAAAAATACCTTGGCAACGATGCTGTGACAGACGGTATTTATGCTTTTGAACTTGGGCAAAAAGTCGGGCTTCAAACAGGAGATAAAATTGTTGCCATCAACGGAAAGGCATTTGAGCGGTTCGATGATGTGCTTTCCGGTCGTGTCGTATTTGGTTGCAAACTCACCGTTGACCGCAACGGAAAAAGTATTGACGTGGTAATTCCTGACGATTTCTATAGACAGATTACACAGGCAGGAAAAGGAAATTTTGTAAGTACGTATCGCTGGGATCTGATTGTTGACAGCATATTGCCTGGTAAACCAGCGGAGATGGCAGGACTCAAGAAGGGTGATAAGCTCATTGCCGTCAACGATTCTCAAATTGTTTCTCCGCAGTCTTTCAGAAATTCGATGCTTGTAAACAAGAGCAAGTCTGTTGCAATTCAGGTTCTCCGCGGAGCTGATTCCGTGAGTGTTCAACCGCTTGTCAGCGATTCGGGAACCATTGGTATTATTCAAGGTTTGGTTCCGGGTAATTACCCGCTTACGGATTACAATTTGTCTTCTTCTTTTAAATTTGGAACCTCGGATGCTCTTGATGCAATCGTTTCCAACCTGAAAGGATTGAAACGGATTTTCACAGGACATGAAAAGGCAAGTGACTCGCTGCAAGGTCCGATCGGAATTGCTACGATTTACGGTGGCATCTGGGACTGGCGCAGGTTCTGGCTCATCACGGGTTTGTTATCCATGATTCTTGCTTTCATGAACATCCTGCCGATTCCCGCATTGGACGGTGGTCATGTGATTTTCCTGACAGTTGAAGCGATCACTCGGAAAAAATTCTCCGATAAATTTATGGAGCGTGCGCAGATTGTCGGTATGGTGATCTTGCTTGCGCTGATGGCATTCACCATCGGAAACGATATCTGGAAACATGTTATCAATTAAACTAATTGTCACCCTGAGCGTAGTCGAAGGGAACTCCGTTTCTTTTTTATCGTATCAGAAACAAAAGACTATTCTTTACGGTCTTTGCGCCTTCGCGTGAAATTTTTATCTCGCAAAGGCGCAAAGCTCGCCAAGGCAATGAAACACTATATGAGAAAAAATATTCTTCTTGTATTATTTTTTTTCGTTGGTGTTGTGTGTACACAAGCACAGATGACAGGTAACGATGCATTGCATTCTGAAATCGATACCGTTTACAAAAAGATTTTACTGGTTCCATACAACCCGATCATGCATGTGTCGGATGCTGACCATGATATTGCAGAATATTCAGAAAAAAATGTGACGGAACTACGAACGATGTTTCGCCTGGGGTTGACGGAAGCCGTTGGCGCGCAATTGGTCAAAGTGTATCCAACCTATTCCTTGATTTCTGATGCTTCAAAAGAAACTGAGAAGGACCTCAACATGATTTACGGTTCCGTTAATTACTCGATGGATACAGTGTTCCCGGTTGCTCATCCTGCTACGAAAGCCGATTCGCTGAAAAGAAAATCTGTTCTTTCAAAAAAGCAACTTAAAAAAGTTAAAGAGATCCGTGAACTGAAATTCATGAACATCGGATTGAGTCATCCGGAGTTGCTCACATTACTTTCTCAAAAATACGGTGCTGATCTTTTCGTATTTCTCAATCAACTTGAAATAAAAACTAACTATGATGATTGCCTCGACCTTGCGCTGAAAATTTACAGGCGCGAAATCAAGGTTCATTATGCAGTGTATGATGCTTTTGGAAAACAGCTTTACGGTGACGTTGCCGTGGTCGATTTTCCCAGCAATTCCAATGACATTAAACAAATCATGCAGGCGAATTTTTTGAAAATTGCCGAATACATTGTTCAAACCATTCCGAAGAAGAAATTGTAATACCCCTTTGGTGCATCCGTATGAAATAAAATTTGAAAATTGCCGATTACGTCCGCCAAAGGCAGATCGAATTTAATGTAACGAACAATCCGAATTTTTGGCAATCCGAATTCCGAAATCGGAACCAAGAACACTGTTGACCGTCTTTTTCGCTTCTCCCTCGTCCCATTTAATTATCTTTGCACAAAATTTATTTAGAATGAAATCAGAAACTCTTGCAGAAAAAGATTTCGGCATTGCTGAAGTGCTGAAAACATTGGGAATCAAAGACGTTAACCAGGGGGCCAGCACAGGCACAAAATGGTTTGACACTAAAGGAGAAATCATCGAATCATATGCTTCGGCTGACGGAGCATTGATCGGAAAAATAAAACAAGCAACGGCTGATGATTATGAAACCATCATCACTACAGCGCAGGAAGCATTCAAAACATGGAGGATGATTCCCGCACCGAAACGCGGAGAAATTGTTCGCCAGATCGGTGATGAGTTGCGTAAATACAAAGAGCCGCTCGGAAAATTAGTTTCCTACGAGATGGGAAAAATTTACCAGGAAGGTTTGGGTGAAGTTCAGGAGATGATTGACATCTGCGATTTTGCTGTCGGCTTATCACGACAGTTGTATGGACTTACCATGCATAGCGAGCGCGAGCGTCATCGCATGTATGAGCAATATCATCCGCTCGGAATTGTAGGAGTTATTTCCGCTTTTAATTTTCCTGTTGCCGTATGGTCGTGGAATGCAATGCTTGCCATGGTTTGCGGTGATGTGGTGGTTTGGAAACCGTCCAGCAAAACCATGCTGTGCGCCATTGCAACTCACAACATCGTTGCAAGTGTATTAAAGAAAAATAATGTTCCCGAAGGCGTCTTAAATTTAGTTGCCGGCGGATCAAAATATGTTGGTGATAATTTCCTGGCGGATCACCGTGTGCCGTTAATTTCTGCAACAGGATCAACGCGCGTTGGAAAACGAGTTGGGAAAATTGTCGGAGAAAGATTGGGGAGAAGCTTGCTTGAACTTGGTGGCAACAATGCAATTATCATCACGGAGAATGCAGATCTTGACATGGCTTTGCGTGCTGTGTTATTTGGTTCCGTTGGAACTGCCGGTCAACGTTGTACTTCAACGAGAAGATTGATTATTCACGAATCGGTGTATGAAAATTTTAAATCAAAACTCGTGAGCGCTTACCAACACATCCGCATCGGACATCCGCTGGATTCAAAAACATTGGTGGGACCATTGATCGACAAAGGAGCGGTGAATGATTTTCTCACAGCGATTGAGCGTGTGAAAAAAGAAGACGGAAAAATTATTTACGGTGGAGATGTGATGAGTGGTGACGGATACGAAAGCGGTTGCTACGTGATGCCTTGCATTGCTGAAGTGAAAAAGAATCTACAAATCGTGTGCGAAGAAACATTTGCTCCGCTCTTGTATATTATGAAATACAAAACATTGGACGAAGCGATTGCCTTGCACAACGATGTTCCGCAGGGCTTATCATCATCCATTTTTTCCCGTAACATACTTGAGACAGAAAAGTTTTTGTCGCATGAAGGAAGCGATTGCGGAATTGCAAACGTAAACATCGGAACATCCGGTGCTGAAATTGGTGGAGCATTCGGCGGAGAAAAAGAAACCGGAGGAGGTCGTGAATCTGGAAGCGATGCATGGAAAGTATATATGAGAAGACAAACGAATACTATCAACTATTCTACTACGCTTCCATTAGCGCAGGGAATTCGATTTGATCTTTGAGAAATAATTATTTCAAAAAGAAAAACCTCCGAAGAAATTAAATTCCACGGAGGTTTTTTAATTTTATCTGGTTAGTTTGACTAATCAACTAATGAACCAGTGAACTAATCAACCAATCAACTATTTCATCGTAATATCCTGCGCACGCTTCCAAGTATCAGTGCGACCGAAGAGAGAAATCCCAACATAACCTCGAACTTCAATGGTCTCGTTGTTCTTCATCGTGATTTTGCAGCTGTAGGTTTTTCCTCCATCGGGATCGTAGATAGTTCCATTGTTCCATACGTTGCTTCCGTCATATACAAAACCCGTAAGTAAAGGAAGTCCCATCTGAGGCCTGCTTTTCAGCGAAGCATCCGGGTTGTTTGAATCAACGAGTGGTTTTCCTGCCTTGTCGTTCGGATTTTTTATCCAAACCATTTTGCCGACATATTTGCCGTTGGTCTTTTCAATTTTAATTTTTGCGGAACCGTCAGCAACCGTCCATGTTCCTGTGACTGCATCCGGAGAAGTGCTCTGTGCGAAAGCTGTGCTGAACAGTATGCAAATCACGACAGCATATTGGAAAAATGTTTTCATCTTTTTCTGAATTTAGTTTGTTGGATTGTACGTACAATATAACAGTGAGTTGGTGGTAATCTGCTGCAAAAGAATCCCAAACCTTACACTTTTGTAAGGTTTCGTCTTTGCGAACTTTGCGCCTTTGCGCGAAATTATTCTCTCGCAAAGGCGCAAAGCGCGCGAAGAATATTCGTCATTAAATTTTTTGTGATTGCTTACCTTTAAGCTCTATAAATTTTCACCATGAAATACCGCTTACTTGCTTTACTCATGATGATCGCTTGCATTGCAAAATCACAAACGGTGATGCAAAAAGGATTCTGGCGATACGCATTGCAATTAAACGACAGTACAGAATTGCCGTTCATGATGGACGTGAAAGAAAAGACAATGGACATCATCAATGCTGAAGAAAAAATTTTTGTTGATGAAATAAATTATTCCGGAGATTCTGTTTTTATTAAAATGCCTGTTTTTGATTCTGAGTTCAGAGGAAAAATTTCAGGCGATAAAATTTCAGGGAACTTTTTGAATCACGCGCGCAGAGATAAAAATGTAATTCCTTTTGTTGCAACACATGAATCGTTTCGCTTTAAAGATTCGCTCACTCCTCCAACATTCAACATGACAGGAAGATGGGATGTTGTGTTTGCGGGAGACGCACCTCCCCTCAATCACTCTGTCGGAGAATTTAAACAACACGATCATTTACTCGCCGGAACATTTCTCACTTCAATAGGAGATTACCGTTACCTCGAAGGAATCGTAACCGGAAGCACTTTTAAACTGTTCTGCTTCGATGGTTCGCATCTTTATTTGTTCACCGGAAATTATACTACAGATGGAACCATCACCGGACACTATTATTCCGGAGTACATTGGCATGACACGTGGAAAGCTGAACGAAATGAAAATGCAACTCTTCCTGATGCTGACTCGCTCACGTTTCTAAAATCCGGTTATGATAAAATCAGCTTTACTTTTCCCGATACTGATAGCAACCTTGTTTCGCTGAGTGATAAAAAATTTCAAAACAAAATTGTGATTGTACAAATTATGGGAACATGGTGTCCGAACTGCATGGATGAAACAGCATTCCTCGCTCCGTTTTACAAAAAGTACAAAGAGAAAGGCGTTGAAATTATCGCGCTCGACTTTGAGCGCATCAATGAATTTCCAACTGCGAAAAAAAATCTTCAGCGATTGAAAAAAAGATACGACATCGATTACACACTGTTATACGCAGGAAGCAACGATCAGAGACTTCGGGTAAAAGCATTACCGATGTTGAACAACATTCTTTCATTTCCAACGACCATCGTACTTGACGGGGATCATAAAGTCAGAAAAATTCATACTGGCTTTTCAGGACCGGCAACCGGGGAGCATTTCGAAAAATGGAAAGCAGAATTTACAGAATTCGTGGATAAGCTTGTAAGCAGGTGACGAGGGACGAGTGCCTTCTCCCTCTGCCCCTTTGGAATTCATTGCACCGGTTACAAGTATTTTCTATCTTTACTCCTCCGTTTAACTATCCCTTTCAACGTTCACTGGATGCATCGACAATTACTTCTGGTTAGTAGTCTTATTTTTTCTTTTATCCTCCTGATGGGATTCTTAATTCCTCGTGGATATGAGGTGAAGACTTCTTTTCACACTTCACAAGAAATAAGGGCATTTCAAAACCAGATCATGTCTCCCATTGCTCCCGGTGAATATTTTCTACCGTCTTCTCATTGCAAAGAATGTCACGGATACGATTTAACTCACCTTGCCAACGTAGATGAAAACGGCAACTCGGTAAATCTTTTTGATCATTGGCAAAGTACGATGATGGCAAACAGCGCACGCGATCCGTTCTGGCGAGCAAAAGTAAGTCATGAGATTTTAGTCGACCCGTCTCACGCTGCCGAGTTGCCGGATAAATGCACTTCCTGCCATGCACCGATGGGCAAATACACTTCCCAGTTTCACGGTGAGGCACATTACGGATTGGCGAATCTTGCGTTTGATTCGTTAGGACAGGATGGAGTTGCCTGCGAAAGCTGTCATACGATTGCAACATCAGTAGGAAGTACGTATTCAGGAATTATACCCTATGACACAAGCAAAAATGTGTATGGTCCTTTCACACTTCCTGATGTTGGCCCAATGCAACTGTACGAGGGTTATACTCCCACGTACAGCGATCACATGAACCAGGCACGTGTTTGTTCAGCGTGTCATACGTTGATCACACAGTCGACTGATACATTCGGTGTTTACACGGGAGGAACATTTACGGAGCAGGCAACCTATCACGAATATCTCAACTCCCGATATCCTGCTGATACCATTACCTGCCAGACCTGCCACATGCCTCACCTCGAAGATGCAATCGTAATTGCAAATGGTTTCAACACATTGCCGGCGCGTTTTCCATTCAATCAACACACATTTGTAGGAGCAAATTCGTTTATGGTCAACCTGATTAAAAATAATAAAGCATTACTTGGGGCAGATGCCGCAGACTGGCAGTTTGATTCCACCATTGCTGATACAAAAGCACTTCTGCAGGAACGATCCATTCATTTCAGTTTGCTTGCAGATAGTGTTGCAAATGACACCGCATACTTTCACGTACGGGTTCAAAACAAAGCCGGACATAAATTCCCTTCCGGCTATCCTTCGCGCAGGGCAGTTGTTGAGTTTGTTGTGACTGATGTAACAGGGGATACCGTTTTCAAATCAGGAACCTTCACAAATGATTACCATGTGGTTGGTGAAAACCCTTCCTTCGAACCGCATCATGATGCGATCAACCAATCGGATGTACCACAGATTTATGAATTGGTGATGGGTGATGTATTCGGTCATTTTACTTCAGTGCTTGAGCGTGGTGCGATTCTTCTCAAAGATGATCGTATTCCTCCTGCCGGTTTTCTTACAACATCTTCTGTATATGATACTGTAAGCATTTCAAATGATGCATTGGCCGATAACGATTTCAACAAGATAAATGCTGTTGAAGGGTCCGGAGTGGACCTCATTCATTATCATGTACCTCTCGTGCTGGTCACTGGAAATGTAAGTGTCCATGCAAACATGTATTATCAATCCGTTCCGCCTAAATGGGTGGATGAAATGATGACTTACAGCAGCCCGGAGATTGATTCATTCCGAACCATGTTTAATAATGCGGATCAAACGCCTGTGCGGATTGCTTCTGATAGCATCATCAACATGGTCGTATTGTCAACCGATCAAAACCTGTTAAGTGAAAATGAAATTGAAGTATATCCGACCCTTTCAACAGATGGAAAAGTATTTGTTAAAACCCGCCCGGGACATGGAATAAAACACATCGATGTTTATGATTTACAAGGCCGAATGGTGAATGAGATGAATTTTAACGGAATCATCAACTCCTGTACTGTTGCACTTCCGTCCAAACAATCTGTTTACTTGATGAAGATTTTATCTGAAGGGAAAATACACTACCGAAAAATTATCAGGCTACAATAAAAATCGATTACTTTGTTTTCTAAAAACAAAACGACAAAATTATCTCCTCACCCGTTGAATAAACCCTACGATCAAAAAATGAAGACATCTACCTTGAATCGCTCACTGTTTTTTATTTTACTATTTTCTTTTTTCGTTGCATTTCAAAGCCTGGCACAATTTACGTTCACAAGTTCAAGCGCGCTTTCGACAGCTACGCATAGTGGTTGCGCAATGACTATTGTGGATGTAAACAACGATGGGCTTGATGATGTTGTTAAAATGGATCAGTCAACAACCTTGATGGTTGACTTGCAAAACAAGAACGGAACTTTCACACACTACAACCTGGGCAATATCTCAGGAACTTCAAGAGTCTGGGGAATGGCCGCAGCCGATGTTGACCACAATGGCTGGAAAGATGTGGCGACCGGTACCGGCAGTGCAATGTATATTGTCAAACTATCATGGACAGGAAGCACGATTGCTGCCGCTACCACAACATTAACCGGAAGTTATCTGGTTCAGAACGTAACGTTCGGGGATTTTAATAATGATGGATGGGCCGATCTTTTTGTATGTGATGATAATGACTATGCAAAAGTTTATAAAAATGACGGAACCGGAACTTTGACACAGACAACTACTTTGATCAATACAAACATTAATCCGGGCATGACATACAGTGGCGGTGATCCTTACGATTCAGGAAACTACGGAAGCGTATGGACGGACTTTGACAACGATGGCGACCTTGACCTTTTCATTGCTCATTGTCGCTTAGGTGTTACCAGCAATACAGATCAACGCAGAAGAGACCGCTTATTCGTAAACAACGGAAGCAATGTTTATACAGAAATGGCGCAATCGTACGGCATTGAAACAACCGATTTTAAAGAAACATGGACAAGCAGCTTTGGAGACATAGACAACGATGGAGATTTAGATTTGATTGAGACGAATCACAGTGATGTAAGTCTCGTATTACTCAATGATGGAACAGGGCACTATACTGATATTACAGCAAGCACGAATTTTTCATTGTCTTATTCATCACTGGAATCTGTTCTTGAAGATTTTGATAATGACGGGTATTTGGATTTATTGGTATCCGGCTACAATCACTCGGGCACTTCACTGTTTCACAACAATGGTAATAATACGTTCACAGAAGTTGCGAATCCTTTCGGAGGAACAACCTTCTTATCTTTTGCAACTGGAGATTTGAATCACGATGGGAAGATTGATGTCATCACCTCCTATGGTGGCGGTTACAATACTCCGAGCGGTTCTACCGCAGATGCGCTTTATATGAACACAACGAAAAACTCCTATCATTTTATCACGTTTGATTTAAAAGGGACACAGAGTAACTTAGGGGCCATTGGTGCCCGTGTAACACTTTACGGTCCGTGGGGAAAACAAATTCGTGAAGTACGTGCAGGTGAAAGTTACGGAACATCCAACTCCATGCAATTGCATTTTGGGTTAGGACAACATACGACTGTTGACTCTGCGCACATTGACTGGCCTTCGCATTTACAAACCCGCTTCGCAAACCTCGCAGCTGATCAGTTTGTAACCGCTGTTGAAGCAGGTTGTACGCTTACTGGAAACGTTATTCCTGGACCATTTGGATTGTGCACAGGACAAACTCTCCCGCTCGCCACTGGAGGGTTTTCATCCTACAACTGGTCAACCGGTGAAACATCTTCATCAATTATTGTATCCTCGACAGGATTTTATAATGTATCGGTAATCGCTGCAAATGGTTGTTCCAATATTTCTCCATCTGTAGATGTAGAATTAAATCCTGATGAAACTCCAACTATTAATACTTCGGGTCATCTTGAGTTTTGTGGCGGAGGTAGCGTAACGCTCACCGCAACACAGGCAGCATCGTATGCCTGGAATTCCGGAGAAACCACGCAAGCTATCGTGGCGACTGCTTCCGGAAAATATGCAGTAACCATTCAGGGTTTATGCGTATCGTTCACTTCCGATTCCACGGAAGTAAATGTGCTTCCAGATCCTCCTCCTTTTGCACCCGATGTAACATCGCCAGGTCCCGCTGCTGTTACTTTAAATGCAACAGGAAATTTTGTTTCCTGGTACGATCAGCAAACCGGAGGAACACTGCAGTACACGGGGCTTTCATTTACAACACCTGTATTGTTTAATACCACTACTTACTGGGCCGAAAACGCAACCAGCTATGGAGGGTCAAGTGAATTTGCAGGACAGCCGTATCATTCCGGTGGAAATTTGTATAACAATGGAGTGAATGGTGGCCTTGATTTTAATGTTACCTCTGCATGTATGCTTGCTTCCGTAAAAATTTATACCGAATCAACGCATTATGGTACACGTGAAATTCAGATTCTGAATTCGGTCGGAACGGTGATCCGTTCTTTAGTTGTGAACCTCTCTGCTGATACAACGGTAGTTCCATTAAATTTTTCGCTGGCTGTCGGAACCGGATATCGCATCACTACAAATGGCACGTTAGACAATACCAATTTCGGAGCGGCTTCTCCTTTTATGCAAAGAAGCAATTCAGGAGTTGGTTATCCTTACATTCAGAGCGGAAAGGTGACCATTACGAATGGCTGGACAGGCTCCGCGACAAGTTCTTCGGCCTATTATTATTTTTATGATTGGAATATTGTGGTTCCTCCAACCGTTTGTGTTAGCGAGCGTGTTCCTGTTCAGGCAATCATTATTATTCCGACAGGTGTGAACAACATCTCTGCAGATAATCATTTCCATGTATATCCAAATCCTGCAGGTGAAAACGTAACCGTTTCATTTGACCTGGCGGATGCGACAACTTCAAAAGTTGAATTCATTGATGCGGTGGGTCGCGTTGTTTCTTCTGATGTAATAGAAAATACCGGAGGAAATTACAGCCGCGAATTTTCTGTAAGTAAATTTGCAAAAGGATTGTATACAATTCATGTTTCGTCAAAAGACAAAACTTCGTATCAGAAACTAGTGATTCAATAATTTTTTTATCCCGTTAAATAAAAAGCGCTTCAGAATTCTGAAGCGTTTTTTTTGTGGCTAGAATTCTGTTTCAGATTTTTTTCAATACAACTGTTAAGATTCTTGGCACTTCGCTTCTGTCATTATCGAAATACTCGTTCATGTCAACAAGCGAAAGTCCATTCTTTTTTGACTGTTGAACGAAGTCTGAAAGATGATGATTAAAACAATCGACCACCTGGATTCCATTTTTCGTTTCAAACCTTGCTTTGCTTCCATTGTATTGTTTGAATGGATGAAGTTCTCCAATGTAAACATGTCCTCCCGGAATTAAAGATTTAGCGGCTTCGCTGAAAATGTGATCAAGATTTTGAATGTGTTCTAACACCAGGCTAAACGTTACAAGGTCATAACGTTCATTCAAGAAAGTCCATTTGCTGTTAATGTCTGCGCAAATAAACTGCACTTCCTCAGCCGTTATTTTTGTTTTTGCTTTAGCAAGCATTTCTTCTGAAAGGTCAACGGCTGTAATTTGTTTGGCTTTTGTAATTAACCATTCTGTATTTTTTCCCGTCCCACAACCGATCTCAAGGCATGTTTCAAAAAGAATGTCGGCCAGGGTTGTTCTCAACGCAAGCGATTCAACATCTCTCGTTTTGTTTTCATTCGTATCATATTGAGTCGCCCAAAGATTGTAGGCATCGTGTGTGTTCATCTCTTGTCAACAGGGTTTAAGTATTCGGAAAAGTAAAGTGAGTATGAATAACAATCAAGTCAACACTTCTTCTTGCCGGTAGTGATTTTCAACATCACTCAGAATTGAATTTATTTCTTCAACAGAAGCAGAAGTAACGAGGCTCATCCGGAAATCTTTGAAATGGTCGAACCCTTTGAAGTAATTTGAATAGTGTCTGCGCATTTCAAAAATGCCAACCTTCTCTCCTTTCCATTCAATTGATTTCTCAAGATGCATTCTGCAGGTGGCAACACGTTGTTCAATGGAAGGTGCAGCAAGGTATTCTCCTGTCTTTAAAAAATGTTTGATCTCGTTGAAGATCCACGGATAGCCAATACTTGCACGACCAATCATAACTCCATCTACACCGTAGTTGTTTCTCATCTCCATTACTTTCTCCGGAGAGTCTGCATCACCGTTTCCGAAAATCGGAATGTGCATGCGCAGATTGTTTTTTACTTTTCCGATCAGCGTCCAGTCAGCCGGACCCTTGTATAATTGCTTGCGTGTTCGTCCGTGTATGCTGAGTGCTGCAATACCAATGTCCTGCAAACGCTCTGCAACATCAACAATGTTCAGTGTATTTTCATCCCAGCCTAAACGCGTTTTCACGGTGACGGGAAGTTTTACTGCTTTTACAATTTCTTCCGTCATCTTCACCATTTTCGGAATGTCCTGTAACAACGCAGCTCCGGCACCTCTGCAGGCAACCGCTTTCACGGGGCAACCGTAATTGATATCAACGAGATCCGGCTGTGCGTTTTCAGCAATCAATGCGGCTTCACGCATGTGATCGATGTCTCCGCCGAAAAGTTGGATTCCAATCGGGCGCTCGTATTCAAAAATATCAAGCTTGTGAACACTCTTGGCTGCATCACGAATCAATCCTTCCGAAGAAATAAATTCCGTGTACATCATGTCGGCACCGTTCTGCTTACACACAAAACGAAATGGCGGATCACTCACATCTTCCATGGGAGCGAGAAGTAAAGGAAATTCACCGAGTTGTATGTTGCCTATTTTGATCACTTAATGGTTGATTCGTTCATTTGTTAATTAGTTGATTCGTCTGAAATCCTTAATCCAGTTCGTTTAACAAACAAATGAACCGGTAAACGAATCAACCAATGAACAAATATCTAAATTGCGCCCCCAAAGGTAAACCATTATGAGTCTCAAAGCAATCTGTGAAAGAGTTGAACCAAGTTCCAAGTTCCTCATTGCTATTGGCTCTTTCCTCTTCTTTTATGTTTTTTTTCCACTATTAAGTGCTTTTATCGCAAGTCGCATATATGGCTTCTCTGTTTTATCACTAGCACAAATGGATGAGGCAAGCCTAGGCAATGTACGTTTTGTAGCTGCATTGAATCTCATGCAAGTTATTTCCAGCATTTGCTCTTTTACTTTCCTTTCGTTTCTCCTCGCTTATATTTTTGGTTCTACTGCGGTGAATTATTTATGTCTCAATAAAAAAATTGGCTTTGTTTCAGGAGCGCTTGTCATAATCGCTTTGATAACCAGCCTTCCTCTAATTAATTTTCTTGGAGAATTAAATTCTCATCTTCCTCTTCCGGGGTTTTTTAAAGAGCTTGAAGATAAAGCAGCTCTCGCAACGAAAGCGTTTCTTGAAATGCATTCCGTTTCCGATATGCTCTTTAATGTATTCATGATCGGTTTACTTCCAGCATTGGGAGAAGAATTATTGTTTCGCGGAATCATTCAGCGGATTATTTCAGAGTGGTCAAAGAATGTTCACACCGGTATCTGGATGTCTGCTGTTTTATTCAGCGCCATGCACATGCAGTTTTATGGTTTCGTTCCGCGGATGTTGCTGGGCGCGCTGTTCGGTTATCTGCTTGTGTGGAGCGGATCGTTATGGCTTCCTATCCTTGCACACTTTGTAAACAATGCATCGGCTGTGCTTTTTACCTATCTCTTCAATGAAAAAATAATTTCTCTTGATCCTGATAAAATTGGAATGGAAGGCGAAATGACTTCTGTGCTGATAAGCGCTGTGATTTTGTCTGGCTTGCTGTGGTTGATTTATAGAAAAGAGGGGAAGAAAAAATATTCAGAAGGGTAAATGTAATTTTTATCTTTGCATTCCTTAAAAAATCAGGAGAGATGTCCGAGTGGCTTAAGGAGCACGCTTGGAAAGCGTGTGTGCCCCAAAAGGGTACCGTGGGTTCGAATCCCACTCTCTCCGCGATCAGCCTTCGATGTTTACCTTCGGAGGTTTTTTTGTGTTAACTCATTTCTCCCTGCAGATTTTTCGACAGTATTTTCTCTATCTCTTTTCGCTTCAATCCTTTGCCAAGCAGGAACATTAGTTTGGTGAGCGCTGCTTCCCTTGTAATATCTCTTCCGCTGATGACACCGATCTTTTTTAAAGAAAGGCTTGTCTCATATTTTCCTTGTTCCACAATTCCTCCGCTGCATTGTGAAACGTTCAGAATCAGAACACCGCGATCAATCGCTTTGCTCAAGGTGTCAACAAACCATTTATCGGTTGGTGCGTTGCCGCTTCCATAGGTTTCAAGAACAACCGCTTTCAATTTTTTTGTTGAAAGCGTGGCTTCCAACACTTCCTTTGAAAGTCCTGGGTATATCCGGACAAGTGCAACGTTAGTATCAAATTTTTGATTTTTGATTTTTGATTTTTGATTTGGCGATCTTCTTATTGAATCTTTATTAAATTTTATTTCCGTTCCCGCTTCCGCCAGCACAGGATAATTGGGCGATTGAAAAGCATCAAACTTACTCGAAGTAAATTTCTCAGAACGGTTTCCTCTGAATAACTGGTTGTTGAAATAAATGCAGACTTCGGGAACAACGGTCTTTGATGCCGCAATCTCAACCGTTGTAATTAAATTTCTTTTTGCATCGGTACGAATTACTCCCAGCGGAAGCTGTGATCCCGTTAGGATAACAGGTTTGCTTAAATTATCCAGTATGAAACTCAGCGCTGATGCAGTGTACGCCATCGTATCCGTTCCGTGAAGAATAACAAAGCCATCGTATTTTCGATAATTTTTTTCAATCACTTTTGAAAGCTCAATCCAAAGTTCCGGTTGAACATTGGATGAGTCAATTGGTTTTCGTGATGAATGAAAATCAATTTTACAGTTGAGATGCTTGAGCTCAGGAATCTGTTCGGTGACGGATTTAAAATCAACCGGCTTCAGTGCGCGCGTACGGTAATCGTGTATCATGCCGATTGTTCCGCCCGTGTAGAGAATTAGAATTTGTTTACGCTGCATGTGTTGTGGTTTCTTTGCGGTTTTTATTTTCATTCAAGCATCCTCTATCTTCCAAATATTTTTTTTGAATTCTCAGTCGTGACTTCTGCAACTTCTTCAATTGAACAGTTCTTAATCTCTGCAATCTTCTCCGCCACTTTCAAAATATAAGACGGCAAATTTCTTTTTCCCCTGAAAGGAACAGGAGCAAGATACGGTGCATCTGTTTCGAGAACGATGTGCTTCAAATCAATTTCTGCAACCACTTTATCAAGTCCGGAATTTTTAAAGGTGACAACACCTCCGATACCCAAATAAAAGCCGAGATCAATCGCCCGCTTTGCCTGGTCAATATTTCCTGTGAAACAATGAAAGATGCCGGCAGGGTTTTCCTTTTTCGTTTCAAGGAGTATCTTGCAAATTTCCTCAAACGATTCTCTTGAATGAATCGCAATCGGAAGCTTGTACTGATTAGCAAGTTCAATTTGCCTTCTAAAAACTTCTTCCTGCTCTTTTACAAAAGTCTTGTCCCAGTATAAATCAATGCCAATTTCACCAACTCCGACAAACTTCCGTTCGCCCAGGTATTTTTCGACCAACAATAATTCTTCCTTCCAGTTTTCCTTCACTGAACACGGATGCAATCCCATCATCGGAAAACAATGCTGTGGATATTTTTTCTCCAGTTCCAGCATGGAATCAACAAATGCGCTGTCAATATTCGGAAGGAAAAACCGTTGAACACCATTCTCCATCGCCTCACGAATAAGTAAATCGCGATCACTCGTGAATTCTTCAGCGTAAAGGTGGGTGTGTGTATCAGTAAAGATCATTGCGGATTACGAATTTTGAATTGCGGATTGCAAAACAATTAACAAAATTTAATCCGAAATCTAAAATTCGAAATTCGAAATTGTTTATTAATAGCTATTTTCGTCAGCATAATGACAAAGTTCCTAATTCTTCGCTTCTCCTCCATCGGTGACATTGTACTCACGAGCCCTGTTGTACGTTGTCTGAAACAACAGGTGAAGAACGCGGAAATTCATTTTGCAACGAAGAAAAGTTTTTCATCAATCATTGAACACAATCCGTTCATCGATAAAAAGATTTTTCTGGAAGGAGATCTATCTGCTTTCATTCGGGATCTGAAAAAAGAAAACTACGATTACATCATCGATCTTCATCACAACCTTCGCACACTCATTATTAAAACACGACTTGGAGTAAAGAGCTTTTCTTTCAACAAGCTCAATTTTGAAAAGTGGCTGATGGTTAGTTTTAAACTTAACCGCCTTCCCGATACTCACATTGTTGACCGTTATATGGAAACGGTGAAGTCGTTGGATGTAGTGAATGACGGACAGGGATTAGATTATTTTCTTTCGCAGGAAGACGAAAAAATTATCTCTTCTCTTCCCGATACATTTCGCAACGGATACATTGGTTTCGTTATCGGGGCAAGACACGTGACAAAGAAATTGCCTGTAGAAAAAATTATTTCCATCTGTGAAAAAATCAATCTGCCAATAGTTCTTCTTGGTGGAAAAGAAGACCGGGAAATTGCCGAATCTATTCTGCAACAATTAAAAATAAAAAATAATCAGTCAAAAATCTTCAACGCTGCCGGAAAATTTTCCATCAACGAATCTGCTGCATTGGTAAAGTATGCATCAAAAATAATTACGCACGACACAGGGCTGATGCATATTGCAGCTGCCTTCAAAAAAGAAATCGTCAGCGTGTGGGGAAATACAATTCCTGAATTCGGTATGTATCCATATTATGGAGACTTAAAAATAAAAAATCAGAAATCAGAAATAAAAAATCTCTCCTGCCGTCCCTGCTCAAAAATCGGTTTTGACAAATGTCCGAAAGGCCACTTTAAATGTATGGTGGACCTGGACGAGGAAAAAATTGTTGGTGCACTTTGATTGTGCATTATCCAGTCAAACTTATTGCTTAAAGAAAAGTGCCTTTAATTCATTGGCGTCTTCCGGCTTCATTTTTCCGGCAAGGATAAGAGCAAGTTGTTTTCTTCTGAGCGCGCTTGCAAAGCGATGTTTCTCCTCCGCTGTTTCCGGAATAAGTTCCGGTACAGGAAGCGGTGCTCCGTGCTGATCAACTGCAACAAACGTATAAATAGCTTCGTTGCATTTTTTCTTTTCTCCTGTTACGCGATCCTCCACCCACACATCAATGTAAACTTCCATTGAAGTGTTGAAAGCGCGTGAAACTTTCGCCTGTATCGTAACAATGCTTCCGAGTTTTATCGGATGATCAAAAGAAACATTATTCACCGAAGCGGTCACAACCACTCTGCGGCAATGACGTTGCGCAGCTGTTGCAGAGCAAATGTCCATCCAGTGGAGAAGTCGTCCACCCATGAGATTGCCTAATACGTTGGTATCATTCGGCAATACAATCTCCGTCATGATGGTAAGCGATTCGCTGGCTGTTTTCGGTTTGAGTGACATTTGTTTACGGGTTACTTAATCCTCTTTAAATTTACTTCGCTCACGGGGCTGACAATCATCGGTACTTTTTCAATGGTTACAGAGCTTGTATCCAAGCCAAATGCGCGCTCTTCAGACAAAGAAACCCCTTTGAAGAAAAAATAAATATCCATGATGATTTTTTCATAGAACGGAAGTTCATTGTCGTACGAAAGAAATTTTTCCATTACCACAAAACGAAAATCCCCGATCAGATTTTTTCTTCCAAGTGATTCGTACCGCGATGTAATGTCCACTTCAAAATTACGGACAAGGTCTTCCACCACTTTTCGAAACATCAGGTTAATGCGCGGCTCCACACGGAAACCAAGACGGAAATCTATACGGATGATATTGCTCTTAATCAACTCCGTTACTTTGTATTCCATCGTATATGGTTCATCCAATACATCAACATGCACGAACCAATACATGTCGGCACGTTTTGGTTGCTTTTGCAAAATGGAGTAAATTACTTTCGCTTCTATTTCATCGCGCATGTTTGCGCTCGTGAGGTAAATAAGATGAGTCGCATATTTCGGAATTGAAAAATCGTGACTCAAGTCGCGCAAAAGATTTAAGTAGTCTTTTAATTTTACAAACTCCACAAAACGATTGCGGACTTTTCTTGCCTGGTACCAAGCCCACATCAGGAAAACAAGACAGCTTGCAATCAACAACGTGAGCCAGCCACCGTGAGGAAACTTATTCAGGTTTGCAACAAGAAATGAAATTTCAACGGTCGCGAATAAGATGAGTGGAAGAACAATCAATACAATCTTTGTTCGCTTCAAATAGAGATAATAAGACAACAACGTTGTTGTACTTAACATGGTAATGATAATGGCAAGTCCATAAGCTGCCTCCATTCCCGATGACTCTCTGAAAAAAAGAACAATGCCGATACAACCCAACAGTAACAACCAGTTCACAGATGGTACATACAACTGTCCGCGAAGATCCGTCGGATAAACAACTCGCACCTTTGGCCAGAAGTTCAATCGAATTGCTTCGTTGATCAATGTAAAAGATCCGCTGATGAGTGCCTGGCTGGCAACAATAGCAGCTGCCGTTGCAATCATAATTCCGGGAATCAAAAACCAGGGAGGCATCATCGCATAAAACGGATTCTGTGTTTCCAAAAAACTTCCTTCCCTTGCTAACAGCCATGCTCCTTGTCCGAAATAATTTAAGACCAAACATGTTTTAACGAATATCCATGAGATGCGAATGTTCTGTCTTCCGCAATGACCAAGATCACTGTACAATGCTTCCGCTCCAGTTGTGCAGAGGAAAACCGCTCCCAATAACCAGAAGCCTCCTGGATATTGTGTAATAAGATTGATTGCATAATAAGGATTCAGCGCTCTTAGCACATATGGATTGATCAGTAATTCTGATAATCCCAACACTCCGATCATCGAAAACCAGATTAGCATAATCGGTCCGAAAAATTTTCCGACAAACTTTGTTCCGAATTGCTGAATGATAAACATCGCAGTGATGATTGCAATGACAATCGGAACTGTTGGAATATCATTATTCAAAACACGCAATCCTTCAATAGCCGATGAAACAGAAATTGGCGGAGTAATAATTCCGTCAGCAAGCAACGCACTTCCGCCAATGATAGCGGGCCATACAAGCCATTTTAATTTCGTTCTTCTTACAAGCGCATACAAAGAAAAAATTCCTCCTTCACCTTTGTTATCGGCACGCAGCGTGAGAATGATGTACTTGAATGTTGTTTGAATTGTCAGCGTCCAAAAGATGCAGGAAATACCTCCAAGTACAACTTCTTTATTGATCGCATGTTTCCCAACGATGGCTTTTAAAACATAAAGCGGAGACGTTCCTATGTCTCCGTATATGATGCCAAGAGTTACGAGCAGTCCTGCTGCGGTAACGGTGTTTATAGATCGCCTGTTCAATCAGAATAAAAATCGGTGGGCAAATGTATAAAGAAGAAATACAAATGAATGTTTTACGTGAAACATTTTCAACAACCGAAACAAGTTTTGCAATCCTGATGTCAGTCGAAACACTTTATTTCTAATTCTTAACTTTGCAACTCAATTCTACCATGCAATCAAATTACGATATCATTGTTGTCGGAGCCGGTCATGCCGGTTGTGAAGCCGCTGCTGCTGCTGCAAACCTGGGGTCAAAAGTTTTATTGATCACCATGAACATGCAGACCATTGCACAGATGTCGTGTAATCCGGCTATGGGAGGAATTGCCAAAGGACAGATAGTCAGGGAGATAGATGCGTTGGGCGGGTATTCGGGAATTGTCTCGGATCGTTCAATGATTCAATTCAGAATGCTGAATCGTTCTAAAGGTCCTGCAATGTGGAGTCCGCGTTCTCAGAACGATCGGATGTTGTTTGCGAATGAGTGGAGAATGATGCTTGAGCAAACGCCTAACGTTGACTTCTG
The DNA here is from genome assembly GCA_043742705.1 of Bacteroidota bacterium. Taxonomy (GTDB): domain Bacteria; phylum Bacteroidota; class Bacteroidia; order AKYH767-A; family 2013-40CM-41-45; genus JAPLDA01. The sequence goes on along the minus strand of JAYTXY010000024.1, from coordinate 26,565 downwards.
GCAGGACATGGTGAAGGAGCTGATCATCGCGAACAATAAAGTTGTTGGCGTCAGAACAAGCATGGGCATTGAGTTTGGAGCCAAGGCTGTCGTCCTCACCAACGGAACTTTTCTAAACGGAATTATTCACATTGGTGAAAAACAATTTGGTGGAGGAAGAACAGGAGAGAAATCAGCGACAGGAATAACAGAGCAATTAGTTTCTCTTGGTTTCGAAAGCGGACGAATGAAAACGGGCACACCTCCGCGGCTTGATGGAAGAAGTTTGGACTACTCTAAAATGGAAGAACAGTTAGGAGACGAAAATCCGGGTAAATTTTCTTTCACTGACACGCCAAGGCTCTCAAAACAAATGAGTTGCCACATAACTTATACAAATGAGAATGTGCACGAAATATTGAAAGAGGGTTTTGATATGTCTCCGATGTTTTCGGGAAGGATTAAAGGAATGGGTCCAAGATATTGTCCTTCTATAGAAGATAAGATTAATCGCTTTGCAGAAAGAGAAAGGCATCAACTATTTGTTGAGCCGGAAGGCTGGAATACTGTTGAGATCTATTTGAATGGATTTAGCACATCACTTCCAGAAGACACACAGTATAAGGCACTTAGACTAATTCCGGGATTAGAAAATGTAAAAATGTTTCGTCCTGGTTATGCTATTGAATATGACTATTTCCCTCCGGAGCAATTAAGCTTAACGTTGGAAACTAAAAATATCCAAAACCTGTTTTTCGCTGGACAGATTAATGGAACGACTGGATATGAAGAAGCTGCTTGCCAGGGATTAATGGCGGGGATCAATGCTCACCAAAAGAGTAATGATAAGGACCCACTTATTTTAAAGCGCTCGGAGGCTTATATTGGTGTTCTGATTGATGATCTTGTTACCAAAGGAACAGAAGAGCCTTATCGGATGTTCACATCCCGAGCGGAGTTCAGGTCTCTTCTTAGGCAAGACAACGCAGATATTCGATTAACACCAATAAGCCACAAATTGGGACTTGCTTCTGATGAAAGATTAAGACGTGTTGAGAAGAAGGTAAATGATACTGATGAGATAATCTCCTTTATCAAAGATTTTTCTGTTCATCATGAAAATATCAACGCTCTTCTTATTTCACTTGGAACGGAACCACTAAGGCAAAAGCAGAAGCTGCTCAATGTTTTACTTCGGCCACAGGTTTCGATTTTCGATCTTATTCCACACATTTCGGAACTAAATTCTTATTTCGAAAGGCTTTCACCTCAAGAAAAGATTGAGTTTGGAGGGCAGGTTGAAACGATCATTAAATACGAGGGATATATTCAAAAGGAACGGGAACTGGTGGAAAAGGTTGAGCGCTATGAAAGCATGTTTCTTAAATCAGATTTCAATTATCACGAACTAGGGTCTTTATCCATGGAGGCGCGTCAAAAGCTTTCGAAAATACAACCATCAACACTTGGCCAGGCTTCGCGAATTAGCGGAGTTTCTCCATCAGATATCTCTATCTTGATGGTTCATTTACAAAGGTGAGGGTAAGTGTTCCACGTGAAACATAAAAAGGACGTGGGACAGAATCTGGCGATGATCCTCTGATTGTCTACTTATTCCAATTAAACTTAAAGGTTGTTCCTGCACCGTATTCTGATTGAACGGTGATTGCTCCGCCTTGTTCCTCAACAATCTTTTTCACGATCGTTAATCCTATTCCGGTGCTCTCCACATTATCCTTCGGTTGTAGCGTTTGGAATATGCCGAATATTTTCTCCTGGTGCTCCAACTTAATTCCCATACCATTGTCAGTCACCGAGAACTCGTAATGATTTCCATCTTCAAAGAAGGTTATCTTAACCACTCCGGCTTCCTTATCGTTGTACTTAATTCCATTGCTTATTAAGTTCTGAAAAACCTCGTGCAACTTTATCTTTTCTGCCTTGATGGTTGGCATGTTATCGGGGAACTCAATTCTTATATTTTCCGGCGGACAAATCAGATCAATGATGTTAATCAACAATTCTTTTGTATTAACATCTTCCGTTTCTGTCTTTGTATTTCCAAGTCTTGAGTAGTGGAGAATGCCATCAATTAAGTTTTGCATCCTTGCCGTTCTGCTCTTTATCATTTTCAATATGTCAATCACTTCCGGCTTTGGATCCGCGCCAAGTTCATCTTCCATGAAAGTGGCAAGACTTGCTAAACCGCGCAAAGGAGCTTTTAAGTCATGTGAAACAATGTATACAAACTCATCCAACTGCTTATTGATTCTCATCACAGTCTCCGTATAATGCTTCAATTCCTTTCTCTGTAAATATAATTTTTCGAAGACGGCAACCTTCGCTTTTACAATGTTGATTTCCAGTGGTTTATATAGGTAGTCGACTGCACCCTCCTCGTATCCCTGCATGGTAAACTTTTCTTCATTAATTGCCGTTACGAAAATAATCGCAATGTCCTTTGTCTTTGGGTTCTCTTTCAGCAACCTTGCTACTTCGAAACCGTCCATCTCCGGCATTTGCACATCGAGCAAAATTAATCCCACTTCTTCGGTGAGTGCAATTTCCAACGCCTCATTTCCGGAAGCCGCTTTAAAAATACTTCTTCCTTCCTGCTTAAGAATACATTCGAGAGTAAGCAGGTTTTCTTCCTTGTCATCAACCAGTAAAATGTTAACCGCTTTGTTAAGCTTTTCCGAATCAATTTGCTTACGAAGTTGTTGAGCTATTTCCATAATTCTTTCTTCTTAAAAACAAGTAGGCCTTAATGCTTCTCTTTACAAGGTAAAACAATGGATATTCACCAGAAACATCAACCCTAATTGCTTCTTTATTATTTAGCAAATTATACAGAATATAAAACTGATTGTTCTATGGAAAAGAAGTTTTTCCTTACATCACGCTTACAAAAAATGAAAGCAGAAGAGATTTTTCCGGAGATGTGTTCGCGAGTTGCCTTCTATATTAACAAGGGGCTGCTATTCAACAATAAAAAAGTTATTCCCATTTAAAAACCTTCACAGCAAGAAAATAAACTGCGACTCCCCACAGTGCAACAATTCCAATTTGATGTCCTACACTAAACAAACTTGCGCCTTCAAAAGCAACCTTTCTCATCGCATCATTAAGATAGGTAAGGGGAAGAATTTTACAAATCGGTTGAAGCCAGGATGGAAATACTGAAATCGAAAAAAAGGTTCCGGACAATAAAAACTGAGGAAGCGTAATAATGTTTGCGATCGGAGGTATCGCACTTTCATTCTTTGCAATTCCCGAAACAGCAAAACCAAAACCCATAAAAACAATCAACCCCAGGGTAGACAGAAACAACATGTCAACGACTGTTGATATTCCGTGTATCAATGTAAAACCAAATGCGAAATGTCCGATCAGAATTATGATGAGCGCACCGATCAACGCAAAGACCAGCCTGCTCAAGGCTTCGCCAAGAACAATAAATGGGCGTTGAATGGGCGTTGCAAAAAAACGTTTGATCACAAGGGTTTGCCGCAAACTCAGAAAGACAAATGCTGTTCCGAAAACACCGGAACTTAAGAGGGAGAAACCTAGCTGACCGGGAAGAATGAAATCTATCCTCTTATACTCTCTCACGTTTACCTCTGTCTCTTTCAGATCCGCGACAGATGGGGTATTTGCAAACACGAGATTTGCATTGTAAAAAATATTATTCAAAACAGATTTCAAAACATTGCCGCGTTCCCGTGAAGCACTTGTTGTTTCAAGAAAAACAGTGTATTGTGGATTTCCGCTATTCGTTCGGATGGAAAGCACTGCGTCTATTCTTCCTTTTTCCAAACTCGATTTCATCTCCGTCTCAGTCAACGATGTATCCAATTTTATAACCGGTGAGCTAAGCAGTGCTTCATAAATCGGATTGTTCTTCTCGCAATCTTTTTTCACTGCAACATCAACCGAAAACGTTCCTCCACCGATAAATCCGAATACCACAATAAAAATTAACGGGAACAAGAGTGTGAAAACCACGGCTGACGGGCTTCGTGTGCTGGAACGCAGGCTTGCCCGCGTGATGGCGAGCATTGCTTTTAGTTGGCTGTAACGAGGATTCTCCATTTTCATTTACAATTATTCATCTCTCCACTCTTGTCCGGTGAGCGAAAGAAATACATCTTCGAGACTCGCTTCTTTCACCTGCTTCTCTCTGACAAAACCTTTTGCAACGAGATCGTCAATCAACTTATCAGGTGTATCAATCGCAATTATTTTTCCTTTCTCGACAATGGCAACACGATCGCAAAGATTTTCTGCTTCATCCATATAATGCGTGGTGATAACAACGGTTGTGCCCTTGTCTTTTATTTGTCTGATCAAATCCCAAAGATTTCTTCTCGCCTGCGGATCAAGTCCTGTTGTCGGTTCATCCAGGAAAACAATTTTGGGATTGTTGATCAGCGTGGTGCAAATAGAAAAACGTTGCTTTTGTCCCCCCGAAAGTTCCTTGTACTTAGCCTTTCCGCGCTCTTCGAGTCCGACAAGCTTTAGCATTTCATGCGGATCAATTTTCACATTATACAAGCCCGAAAAAAGTCGTAGCAACTCAAGCAACGTAAGACTTGGATAATATCCCGCTGCCTGCAACTGAACTCCGATAATTTTTTTGATTTGGTTCGCGTCTTTATCTACCGACAACCCTTCCACGAAAATTTCACCCGATGTTTTTTCGCGAAGCGTCTCAATGATTTCAAGTGTCGTTGTTTTTCCTGCACCATTGGGACCGAGCAACCCGAAGATTTCTCCCTCGTAAACATTGAAGCTGATTCCGTTCACAGCATGAATCTGGTCGTAGTGCTTAACCAGATCGCGCACTTGAATAATTGAATTTGACGAATTCACATTTCCCGAATAAGTTGCGAACTTACCATTAATTTTTCATGTGAAATAAAAGAACCGTGAGGTTGAATTGACCGCCTCATTCAAATAACTTTAAATACATTTATGGCGATGTTTGCTCCCAAAAAAATCATTGTCTCAGTATTAATTCTTCTGATTACTCCGCTCACCTCTTTGTTTGCAGGAGTTCCTGCTAATGAAACCGGTTCTTCTTCCGATACTTCCTTTGAACGCAGCCTTGTGCTGTCTTTGGATTATGGCTCTAACAAAGTCTTCCTTAACCGCACAACAAGTACCAACCTGGTTTACCTTGCTTCTTCTGTATTATACGAAGCGTCTTCAGGATTTTTTGTAAGCATCGCTCCATATTTCCTCCTGAGCCCTCAACAGCACTGGGATGAACTGGACTTAAATTTTGGATGGGATTTTTTTCTGTTCAAGAAAAGACTGGAGGCCTCTGTTTCTTATACCCGCTTTGTCTTTAACTCAAACAGTATTCAGTTGCGGGATTCATTGAATAACAACCTTGAATTGATTCTTCGAAAAAATTTCAAAGCGTTAACGTCAAGATTATTTTTTGATTTTGATTTCGGACACGGTAACAATGATCACAGTTTTACCTGGGATAATTCTCATGATTTTGTTTTTGAACATGTTTTTGATGACGATGATATTATGAAAATCAAACCGATGATAAGCATTAGTGCGGGCACACTAAATTTTTACAGGGTCCGGCTGAAGGATCCGAACGAGAAACCAAGCTTGCAAAATTTGACGGCAACCGCCAACACAAAATTTAATTTTACGGGTATTGAATTTTCACTCCCTTTAGAATATGACATCGGACGGTTTTCCATTGAGCCGGCCATTCACTATAACATTCCGCTGAATCAGCCCCGGAGGCTTAATGCAACGGCAACAACCTATTTTACCGCCTCGCTAAGTTTTGCTATTCTCTGATGGTATAAAAAAAACCGTACAACAAAATAGCCGCACGGTTTGCAAATTTTTTCAAGCATTTATTAAAACAGGTTTAGCCTGTTCATCAGGTTATCTTTAAAAGATTTTCCAATGGGAATCCGGTTTCCGTCAATGATGCAGGCGTTTTCTTCAAGTGCTGCAATTTTTTCCAACTGCACAATGTAGGATCGGTGAACACGCACAAAATTAAGTTGCGGTAATTTAAGTTCAATGTCTTTCATTGAACTATGGAGAATGAATTGTTCTTTCGAAGATGTTTTGATAATAACATAATTGTCGAGCGCTTCAATCCAAAGAATGTCCTGAAAATTTACTTTCACAAAACGCGAATCTTTCTTTACGAAGAAGCTGTTGTTTGCATAAATATTCTCAAGGAAGTTGAAGAGGTTTTTATCCGCACTTGATTCTTCAACAGCGTCCTTTTTTCCGGGCGAAGTCATCACAAAAGCACAGCCGTTAATTTTATTATTGACGGTGAGGATAGGGAATGTATTTACGTTTACACGATGCTCTGTAACTCCGTTTGAAATCGCCAGCTCAGAATCGTTTTCATTTTTCTGAATGGTCCCAACCACAGCATTTGCCATGGTTTTCATAGAATCACGCGTGCCTTGGTTACAATTCTTCATTGCCAATGCGATGTCTTTGCCAAGCACTTCCTGTTTCAATGAACCGGTCAGTGTTTCAGCCATCTTATTCATGAAAATAATTTTCTCATTCGCATCGGTGATAATCACAGCAACATCAAGACTATCCAGGGCTGTCGCAAACCGATTGCCCTTGTTTTTCATCTCAATGTCCTTCGTGTATTTATAGTATGCGATTTCTATGGCTGTGCGAATATCGTCTTCCTCGAAGGGCTTAATGATGTAACCATACGGCTCCGTCAACTTTGCTCTTTCAAGGGTGCTTTTGTCGGAGAATGCTGTGAGAAAAATAAATGGTATTTGATAATTCTGATGAATCTGTTCCGCAATATGAATTCCGTCCATTTCACTGCCCTTCAGGTTGATGTCGAGAATAATCAAATCGGGATTCAATCGTTCGATGGCGTCAAGAGCTTTTTTTCCCTGTGAAAAGGGATCAAATGCTTCATGGCCAATTTTTTTCAGAATGCGTTGAATGTCTTTAGCAACAATGCTTTCGTCCTCAACAATCATTATTTTTAGTCCGCTCATAGGTCAAAGGTTAACCGTTGTACAAAGCATCCTGCGTTTTTGTTTCCTAAATACGGACACAAACTTACGAATGTTGAGTTTTGGGATATTTAAAAGTAACCGAAAAGCTGGTTCCGTTTTCATGTGAAACATTTAGCTCTCCATCCAGTTGGTTGGCAAGTGCAATAATCAACTGATGCCCGAGCGTTTCCGATTTTTCAATTGTAAAATCTTCTGCCAGCCCAATGCCATCATCTGAAATGCTCATCATTACCATTTGGTCCGGTAGTTTGCGTAGTTCTATTTTTATTTCTCCGTTACGTTCATCAGGAAAAGCATACTTCAGAGAATTGGAAACAATTTCATTAATCAACAAACCGCATGGCATTGCTGTGTCCATGTCAAATGCCACTTTATCCGCGTTTACTGTCAACTGGATGCGGTCTGTTTTATCACCGTATGATTGAAAAAGAAACTGGCACAGTTTATCTACGTATTCGGCAAAATTTATTTCTGTAAGTTCGTCTGCCTGGTAAAATTTTTCGTGCACAAGAGCCATGGATCGAACCCTGCTTTGTCCGTCCTTCACAGCTTTCAGCGTTTGTTCGTCTTTAATATATCCCGATTGCAGGTTCAGCAAACTAATAATGATTTGTAAATTGTTTTTAACACGGTGATGAATTTCTTTTAATAAAATATCTTTATCACGAAGTGATGCTTTGATCTGGTTTTCGAGCACCTTACTGGCTGTGATATCGGTATCCACAAAAACAAGTTCCTTCAGGTTGTTGTTTTCATCAAAGATGGGAGTGAGAGTTGAGCTAATCCATTGATCAGAATCCGGATTCAGTTGAATGTTTGATTCAAAAATTTTCGACTTTCTTTCTCTTACGGCTTCAGCGATGGCGCTTTGAACATCACTATAAATATTAATCTCTGCTACATTCTTACCGATAATTTCACGGGAGCCGCCTGTCATTTTCATAAAGGCATCGTTTCCCCAGTCAATTCTTCCTGTTGAATCAGCAACCATTACGGCATTCCCCGTTCTGCTGGCAACCAATGAAAGTTTTTCAAGGTCGCTGTTCTTCTTGCTCAGTTGTTTTGTTTTGACTTCAACGCGTTGTTCCAATAATTTCCTGACACGCTTGAAAGAACTTGCCCGAAGTTTGAAATAAACATAAATAGTTCCAAGGAACATGCTGAAGCTGATAACGATCAGCCAGATGTCGCGCCAAAAAGCAGCGGGATGGTTAAGATCCGGCGATGTGCCGGACAATAGAATCCACAATCGTATTACTAATACCACGAATGTTGTTTGTTAAACAAATACGTTGGTTTTACTCTTACGCTGAAAAAATGTTCGGCTTCGTTCTTAAATCAGCAAAAGAAAAATCAGCCCGTTGTTGGCGGGCAGAAATTTTTGTGAAACAAGAAGCTATTAATGTTTTGCACGATGACGGCTGTAGCTAAAATAGATAACAAAGCCTATGACCATCCAGATGGCAAGTCGCAGCCAGTTTGTCCAACCCAATCCGAAAATCATCGCTCCGCAAACAACAATTCCCAGTATAGGAACAAGCGGAACAAGTGGCGTTTTGAATTGTCGTTGTAGTCCGGGTTGCTTCACCCGTAATATCCAAACCCCTGCACAAACAAGTATGAAGGCAAACAAGGTTCCGATACTGGTCATGTCTCCAACAATATCTCCCGGAACAAATGCGGCAAACAGTCCTACAAAAATCAGAAACAGCCAATTCGATTTGTAAGGTGTTCTGAATTTCGGGTGGAGGTCTGAAAAAATCTTGGGTACCAATCCGTCATTGCTCATCGAATAAAATACGCGCGACTGTCCCATTAACATTACAAGAATTACAGAAGAGAATCCGGCGAGGATGGCTACTGTTACAAGTTTTGCGAGCCAGCCATAACCCGTCATATACGTTTGAATTACAAACGCAACAGATGCTTCTTTTCCTGCGTGACGAAAATCTTCCGTGCTTCCGATTCCAGTGAGAACGTATGCAAATAAAATGTAGAGCGCTGTGCAAATTGCAAGCGAGCCGAGAATGCCCATTGGCATATCTTTTTTAGGATTCTTTGCTTCCTGTGCTGCAGTGGATACTGCATCAAAGCCTATAAAAGCAAAGAACACGACTCCAGCAGCACCAAGTATTCCCAGGATGCCTCCGAAATTATGCGGAACATTCTGACTGTCCACATAAGTTTGCGCTACAGGAATGAACGGATGATGGTTTGCCGAATTCATGAATGACCATCCGAAGCAGATAAACAAAATTACGATGGTCACCTTGGTGATTACTATGAGCCCATTTACAAATGCCGATTCTTTCGTTCCTTTGATTAACAGCACCGTCAACAAAAAAAGAATGAACAGTGCCGGAAGATTCATGATTCCATGAATGCCGCCTACTGAGGCTTCGAAAGGGGAGTGGCACCACTTATATGGAATCTCAAAATCAAAAAATATTTTACACAACTTATTCAGGTATTCACTCCACGCAATACTTACCGTTGCCGCACCCAAAGCATATTCCAGCACAAGATCCCATCCGATTACCCAGGCAACAAGTTGTCCCATGGTAGCATACGAATACGTGTATGCGCTTCCCGCAATCGGAATCATGGAGGCAAATTCTGCATAACAAAGACCGGCAAGTGCACAACCAATTCCCGCTATGATAAAACCAAGTGTTACAGATGGTCCTGCATTATTTGCTGCCGCTGCTGCTGTACGTACAAATAATCCCGCACCAATAATGGCTCCGATTCCAAGTGCCACAAGATTTCCGGCACCCAGTGTTCGCTTAAGACCTGTGCTCGAGTCGCTTGATTCATCCATGAGTGTAACCATGGATTTTGTTGACCTCATTGATTTTGCCATACCATTTGTTTTTGTTGCAACGCAATGTAATTACTAAAATGAAACAAACAAAAAAACCATCCCGCTTAAACGAAATGGTTTAATAAAATCCCTGTTTGGAAGATAACAAGTGGTGGTTATTTCTTCACCTCATTATTTCTCTTGCGGTGAATTGCACGGCTGGCGCGGTTTTCTTCCCTGTTTAGCTTTGCTTTTTCGGCAGGGGTTACAACACCATCACTCTTTGCAACTTTTTTGTCATGCTGAATTTTGGCTTCTCGCAGTTGAAGACCCGCAGCCTCTTTGTTCGTGAGTTCTCCGCTCTTTTTACCTTCTTTGATTCTTGCTTCCTGGTTTACCTGGCGTTTCGTAACTTCAGGAGTGGCGGTTTGTGCATTCACGGCAAATGCGAATAACAATGTTGCCGGAAAAATAATCATGAATTTTGTTTTCATCTTTTTAATTGTTTGAGTTGGGAAATTTATAGTTGCGTTTTGACTGTTACTTTGCGCCTGTGGTTTAACGGATGTGCTATGCATTTTTTCACGATCGGCTGCAAAATCCTATTGCTTAACCGAAAGCCTTATCCCTTCGGAGTGCGCTGCAAATTCAGGAGCATACATACACTGGATTTCAGTAATGCCATTCGAGAAATCACCTTTGTGAGAAACACGCAACGGATATTCGAACACATATGTTCCTTTCGGAAGATATGAAAAGAAGAAATTTGTGGAAGCATCGCGTGTGCTTTCGTAGTAACCGAGTTCATCCTGCCATTTGAATTGTGACAACACATTTTCCGGCTCACAACCGGCAGCACGCATGTCTTTCATCATTACATATTCCATGTCACGGTCAACTCTTAATTCAATTCGAACTTTGATGCGATCACCCGGCTTCAGGTTTGTTTGTGTCGTTATCGGAGTAATGATCGGTCCTGTTGAAGAGTTCTTTTCAAGAAACAATTCCTTCTTCAGATTAATAGGCGTTGGGTGCGGAGTTATTTTATCAAGCTGTTCGAAATACTGCCAGTAAAGCGCGCCCCAGGCAACGACATTGTTTTTGTTTTCGACTTTCACGTTTGCCATTTCGGGTTTTATATCGCCACCGCTCCAGGATGTTTTAAAATATCCTGTTCCCGCTTCAACTTTTAAGTCCGGCATTTCTGTTGCATTAATTTTTTTGTTGCCGATGGTTATTTCAACAGGCGCCTGTTCTGTCAGCCAGTTTGTTCCTCTTAGCAACAACGAATAACATGCTTCTGCTGTGGCTTTGGTAGTTTTCCAATCCTGTGTTTGCTTTTGCTTAAGCAACCACACTTTCATATCATCAACGGCCTTCTGATCATTTGTAATTTCATCAAACGCTTCAATCATCAATGCCTGTGTTTCGATTGGTGCCTGCATCCAATAATATCCGCCTGTATTATTCTTCCAATACATTCCCAACTCTTCGCTATATTGAGAATTCTCTTTCAAAGATTTCAAAATGTCTGTTGAAATTGTGTTACCGTCATCAAAACGATTCAGCTCCAGTGCAATCATTCCTTCGAGGTATTCACCATTGTTTAACCAGAATTTTTTGCTTTGGTCTTTGTAAAAGTCGAACGCCTTTTTTGATTCTGATGAAACCGCAATGTCTTTGAAATAACTTCTTGCATACAAATACTGGATTTGAATTGCGCTTAGCTGATTCTTTGAAAGATCAACTTTTATTTCAACAAGGTGATTGTAATCATCCTTGATTCTTGCATCAAGATATTGCACCGCGCGTTTCACCATCTCCCAAACCTTATCATTCCCCCGAACATTTTTTACTCCGAGATGATCCAGGTGACCGAAGCCCTCAACGATGTATTGCGTGATGTAACGGTCATCCGGCATACCGTCAAACCATGGCCACGCGCCATTTGCAACCTGCTTCTTCTGCAACTTCAACAATGCACCGTTCAATTCATTCGACATTTTATTCAGATCAAACAACAGTGCGACTCGTTTCTTTCTTTCGGATTCATTCTTCGCATCAAGAACCCACGGTGTTTCTTCCAGCATCAGTGATTTTAGCTCCTGATTTTTTTCGAGGTTGGATAAAAATGCATCCGGGCTGCTGCTTTTCCAATTGTCAAAGACTGCTTTCACTTTAGGATTTGAATTCGCGATGTGCGATGCAATTGCATTTGCATAATAACGCGAGAACACCTGCTCGGAACATTCATATGGAAACTCCATCATGTAAGGCAATGCTTGCACAGCATACCATGCAGGGTTGGAAGTAAACTCAAGGGTGAGTTTGTGATTGCGAAGAGTCGTTGATGCTCCGGAATTTTTAAGTTTGATAAACTCAAACGCCTTGCTTTGATTGCCCCTCACGGGCAGCGGCATTGTTTCTGTAACCAACATGCGATTAGTTAACACAGGAATTGTTTGCTCTTCACCATCACTGTAATTCCCCGCTTTCGCTACGACCTTATATGTAATTGCTCCTACGCCTTCCGGAATACTAAGATTCCATTCTGCAGTAGCGCTTTGTCCTTTTGAAGCGGTGAATGATAAAACAGATGTTGCCTCTCCTTTTATATTTTTCGATGATGGAATAAAAATATTCAGCGGCTGCATTGTAATCGCATCGTATAAAAACAACTGTGTCGTTCCGGATAATAAACTGTCTGAGAGATTCGAAATTTTTGTTGTAAATGAAATTTTATCTCCTTCGCGAAAGAATCGTGGGGGATCTGGAATCACCATCAACTCTTTCTGAGTCACCAATTCCTTTTCAATCATTCCGTATTTTAAATCAGCGGTGTGGGCAAATCCCATCATCTTCCAACGCGTCAATGCTTCCGGAAGCGTGAATGAGACAATCACTTCACCGCTGTCGTTTGTTGAAAGCTGGGGATAGAAAAATGCCGTTTCATTAAAGTTGGCTCTTCCCTTTATTCCTGAGAGGTTTTGTTTTTCCTTTCCCGTTTCTCCAGTAGATTCCAAATTATTTTCATCTTTGTCCGCTCCGCCATCTTTTTTGAAACTTTGCTTTCCTTCCGCAAACGCGCCCTTCGTATTCCCGGCAACAATTGTTGTTTCCGCGCGCTTTGGCGACATCATTGGAGCTGCCATATCAAGAACAACATCTTCTCTTTCTGTTCTGCTGTTTCGGTAATAGTAGTTATCCCCAGAAAATCCGAACCAGTTTAATTGATCATACGTTCTGAATTTTTCCGGAGCATAGTTATTCCACTCATGAGAAAATATGTTTGAGTTTGCTATTCCAAAAGAACGGTATGCTTCAAGGTTAAGCGTGGAATAATAGCTATTGTAAATACTGAACATCCAATTGTGCGGCTTAAACGCATCAAGCGATGCATCATACATCGTAGCGAGCATTTCTGCCGCAACTTTTTCCCCGGCCTTTCCGCGAATTTTTATTTTCCATTCCTCTTTTTGTCCGGGATACAATTTGCTTCGGAATGTTTCGAAAGAAATATCCAATGCTTTGTTTGTGTATGGAACGGTGAGAACGTGATCGAAATGATAATCACGGTTGTGCTTTACAAATGTGAAATGGACAGCGATGTTTCCCCGGTACGATTCAAGTATGGGAACATCGATCCGTTTTTGTTCATCATTCAGAAGCAACCATTGTTTGCTGATGACTTCTCCCTTTTGTTCCACTTCATAAAGCACTTTTACATCTTGATCGCGTGTTCCTATGAGAAACTGATCGGAGTTTCCCGGTTCAGCATTATCTTTTATCACATAAAACCAATCTGTTCTTTTAAGGGGCGCCTGTTTTTCCTTTTCAGAAAAGAGCGTAAAATATTTTACAAACTTTACATCGCTGCCATATTTATCTTTCGTTGTTGCTTCCAGTTTGTAGATTCCTTGTTTCCAATCTTTGATTGATGCGAGATGAAGCAGCGAATCTTTTTCTGTATTGAAACCGGAGCCATACACCGTGTTTTCATTTTCCCATTTATCGGGGTCGTCTTCGTCTGCATAAAGATCGTACGGAAATGTTCGTTCATATTCTTCTTTGCTGAGTGTCTGCTTTTCCGGTCTCTGCCATTTTCTTTTTCTGAAAATACGTGACGGCTCTTTTAGTTTAGCAATAGCAATCATTCCTTTCGTGGAAACAAATTCTCCCGATAAATTTTTCGTATTGATCATAAAATCTGTTGCGGACTCTCTATTCAACTCCGATGGAATTGCCACCGATAGCATCAGCGCATTGTAACTGACGCTCACGTTTTGTGATCCGCTTTGCGTTTCTCCGTTCAAATCCGTCACGTCTGCAGAAATTTTAAAATTAAAAATCGGGTTGGTTTCTTTATCGATGCCGTTATCCGGAATTGCATCGAAGGTGATAGAAAATTCTCCCTGATCGTTTGTCGCGGTCGTTCCATGTGTGATTACCATTTGCGGTGATGGCGGATATCCGCGCCAGTAATAATTCCAGAATGGAAACGTTGCCGTGCGCACAACACTGTATTTCACCTCCGCATTGTCAATGTTTGCCCCGGAGTATGCCGTGGCCCTTCCTTTGACACTTACTTTATCATTCAGACGGTAAACACCTTTGATCGGTTCAAACGTGACTTCAAATTTTGGTCGCTTATATTCTTCCACGGAAAAATAAATCGAACCGCTTTCATTTCCGATTCTCATCGTGCCATTCAACAAACCCATTGGAGCGGTGAAGCTTCCGCCAAAAGTTCCGTATTCATTTGTGGTAAGCGTCTGGTCGGAAACTTTTTGTCCGTTTACATCGAACATTGTGACAGTGGTTGCCTGTTTGGTTTTGATGGAATTCTTTTCTCCATCAGTTTCAAGAACGATGCCTTTGAAATAAACTGTTTGTCCGGGACGGTAAATCGATCTGTCTGTAAAGAAAAAAGTCTGCGTTCTTGTTTTCCTGACATCTGAATTATTACGGTATTGATAAAAGTTATCATTCAGAAACAGGCGATCCTTTCCACGCGTAAATTCAATGTCGAAATTCCTGTAATCAGAAACGGAGGCAACGGAGAAAAAGCCGTCTGCATTTGTCTTGAATGCGTCCAGCTTAACGTATTTGTATTTTCTGAAAATGTAATCGTATTCCTGTGCATAGAGTTGCGCAGTTACATCTGCAAGCGGCTCACCGGTTTCACGGTGAAGCAGATAAAAATCAAATCCGCCATCCTGGCGTCTTCGCGTTACATAGCTGATGTTTGACACCCAACAGGTGGTGTAGGCAACTGCATTCTTTTCATAGCTGAAATCCGGATCAGATCCGGAAAGAATTACATAGTTCCCAACAGGAAGTTCCGGAATTTTTATCTCTGTTGAATGTTGTTGAAAATCTCCGTCATCTTCCACGTCAACATTCCATTGTTTGATAACAGGAAGCTTTACATAATGTTTGGTAAGTTTTTCTCCGTACAAATCCTCGTATTCATTTGTTTCGTCACGATCGTTCTTTGCTATGCGGAAATAAATTCTCCGAATGTTTTTATAATCAAGCTTTGCGCGAAACGGTTGATCGGGAATATTGATCTGCTCAATAGTAAATGCCATCGACTTTTCTTCAATCCGGCTTTTCAGCGATTTGCAATTCAACCCTCCTTGTGAATAAGGAAATCTTGAAATCCCGGCTTCACAAACTTCTTTTGCTTTTTTAATCAGCATTTTTGCTTCCGGTTTTTCTCCGAATGCATAACGGTTTCCCCACTCGAAATACATTGAGGCAATTTCAAAGAGCACATCAACAGAGCCAGGATAGTCGGCATACTGTTTTTCCATTTCCTGCAGTGCATCAAAATAAAGCGAGTCTTTGTTTGGAAGAGTTATATTGTCGTGAACAAACTTCAATCGTTCAAGATTAACATCAATCAATGCTCCCGGATGAGCATCTCTCCGGTGAAAAGCAATTAGATTCTGAAAAAATTTTGTTGCCCTGAATTTCAATGATAATGAGTCGTCTGCTTTTAAAACAACGTTTAGAAAAATATCAGCATTGCTCATATAAAAAGCGTTATTGATTTCGAATTTGTTTGCCGGCTCCGTCAATCCGGATTCTTCATTCACAAAAAAATCAAGTGCGCGATGCGCAACAAAATCATACAATGACGGACGGAATTTTCTTGCGTCATCTGCATTTCCTTTTTGAATTACGTCATCGTAAATATTCACCTGGGCGTGCTTCGAACTGTCTTCATCAACCATTGACAACTCGTATTCATGAATTGTTTCTTTGACAATCTTTTTTAAGTCCCATGTATTAATGTCATCATTTTTGTAATCCGCAGTTTCTGTTCTGTTCAAAAAGCGATATCTGTTCTGTGCGTAAAATCTCACATAGGTTTCGGCAAGCATGCTATGCAAAAGCGGTCGCGCAGGAAATCGTGCAGACGATGCTTCTTTCTTCAGATCACCAATCATTTTTTTCATGGCATCTTCTTCGGTGTAACTTTGAAGCTTCATGCGGTGAATAACCGCCTTCACCAATTGCGGAGCATTGTTTTCCGCCTTCGCCTTTTTGTAAATGTTCATCACCTGTTCAAGCGCTGATTTACTAAGCCCCTTTTGGGTAAGGGAGTCAACCCTTGACCATTGCTGCTGATAGCTTCCGGAAAGCGTCACCGTACTTGTTTGACTTGTTGGTTTCTTACCCTTCTTCTGTTGAAAAGAAATGAATGCTCCGGAAGCTGCCAGAACAATGAACGAAAGGAAAATCAGGTTGCGTGATTTCATGGTTTAAGATATTGGCTATAAAGTTAATCGTTGATTGTTTAAAAAAAATGATTTCGGAATTTTGTGTTCGGTTGAGATGAGATCAAATCGGTCTTTCCATACAGCAATTAGAAAATAAATTAATCAAGCGGACTGTTGGATCCATGGATCGCGCTGATTTTTTTCCTGTGTTGAAGAAAAATAATTTTAACTTTCGTCTCTATATTTCTTTCGATGATCAATGCATTTTCAAAAATAAAACGACTCTTCTTTTCCTTTTTAGGAGTTGATCCGGTAACGAAATTTAAGATCCATCGAATCGGGGGGCTTGAAACCATTGGTACAGAATATGGTGGATGGACAATTCCGCAAAACGCGTTGAATGAATCCTCTGTTTGTTATCTCGCCGGAGCGGGTGAAGACATTTCATTTGATACGGGGATTGCAGAAAAATATGGCTGTCGTGTTTTTATTTTTGATCCCACTCCGAAGGCCATCCGGCATTTTGAAATTCTTAAAATGAATGCCGCAAGAGGTGCCCCGACTCCGATCAACAATGACTCCTCTTTATTTTACGACATCAGCCTGAATGGATTTTCGCGTCTAACTTTTTGTGATGTGGGGCTTTGGGATAAAGAAGCTGTCTTAAAATTTTATGTTCCGAAAAATCCCGAACACGCCTCTCATTCAATATTGAATCTTCAGAAAACAAAAAACTACATTGAAGCCAAGGTGGATCGTCTTTTGAATATAATGAATCGATTCGGTCACTCTTCCATTGACCTGCTGAAACTTGATATTGATGGCGCGGAATACAAAGTAATAGAGTCAATGATTGAAGACCGCCTACTCATTCAAATGATCTGTGTTGAGTATGACGAAGCTCATTCGCCTCTTGATGCCGGTTTTTTATCTCGGATAAAAAAATCTCTTCGCTCTTTATTGGATTACGGTTATGTGATTGTGGACTCAAATGAATCGTGCAATTATACGTTGATTCGAAAGGGGCATTTAAAACAGTTCCGTTAATCAAACGGATTGTTTAATTTTACTATTGATACTAAAAAATACAACCATGGAATCTGAGGAACAAAACGGCAGGCGAGACTTTTTAAAAAAAGGCGCTCTTCTTACTTTGGCGGGATTAGCCGCTAATTCTGTTTTATCAAATGCTTCGTTCGCGGAAAGTGTAATTGTGGAAAATTCTTTCTCTGATTCAGGTTCAGCGTTTACGCTTCCTGCTTTGCCTTATGCATACGATGCGCTGGAGCCGCACATTGATAAGATGACGATGGAAATTCATCATACGAAACATCACCAGGCCTATATTACCAATCTGAACAAAGCATGTGAAGAGGGAAAGATTGCTGTTTCGCTGGACGATCTGATGAAAAATGTTTCCAAATATCCGACTGCAATTCGAAACAATGGAGGAGGACACTGGAACCATTCTTTTTTCTGGAAACTTATGAAAGCAAACGGAGGTGGGGCGCCAACAGGAAAGGTTGCCGAAGCGATAAATACTTCCTTCGGAAGTTTTGACGAAATGAAAAAACAGTTTAGTGATGCCGGCAAAACGCGTTTCGGAAGTGGTTGGGCCTGGCTTGTCAAGAGCAACGGAAAATTGCAAATTGGTTCAACCCCCAATCAGGATAATCCATTGATGGATGTCTCTGATTTCAAGGGCAAGCCAATTTTAGCGCTAGATGTTTGGGAACACGCCTATTATCTAAACTATCAGAATAAAAGAGCAGATTATATAACGGCCTGGTGGAATTTGGTGAACTGGGACGAAGTAGCAAAGAGCCTCTAGCTCAATGGGATAAAAAAGAAAAAACCGGACGCTGGTCCGGTTTTTCAATGCTCCCCCTCCTGGACTCGAACCAGGGACCCTCTGATTAACAGTCAGATGCTCTAACCAGCTGAGCTAAGGAGGAATGTTCCTTCTCTTTGATTGAATCAGTGAGAAGACCCATCCTCTTCGCAAAAGCCATCCCGATGATTATCGGGACTAAAGCATACATGCAGAGTATTTAGGGGGCGACAAAAGTAATGATAGTTCGGAAAGTTGCAATATCTTCGCGCAAAAAATTTAACAAGACAAAACATGAGCTTAGTTGTAGTTGGTACGGTCGCATTTGATGCAATAGAGACGCCTTTCGGCAAAACAGACAAAATCATTGGTGGCGCAGCAACCTATTCAGGAACAGCAGCATCCTTTTTTACTAAAGATATCAAGCTGGTATCAGTTGTTGGTGATGATTTTCCGACTTCTGCGATCGATCAGTTTCACAAACACGGACTAAAGACAGAGGGTTTGCAAGTGAAGAAAGGACAAAAAACTTTTTTCTGGTCAGGGCGCTACCACACTGATATGAATACACGTGACACGCTTGACACCCAGCTTAACGTGTTGCTTGACTTTGATCCTGTTATTCCTGATTCGTACCAGGATTGTGAGTTTCTGATGCTGAGCAATCTCATGCCCGTGTTGCAGAAAAAAGTTCTTGAGCGTTTACATAAGCGCCCGAAGTTGGTGGTGATGGACACCATGAACTTTTGGATGGAGACTCAGTGGGATGCTTTAATAGATGTGATTGGTCTTGTTGATGTGTTGACGGTGAATGATTCTGAAGCCCGTCAGCTTACAAATGAATATTCATTGGTAAAAGCTGCTCAGAAAATTCTGAACATGGGTCCGAAATACCTGATCATTAAAAAGGGTGAACACGGTGCTCTTTTATTTAATAAAGAACAAGTCTTCTTTGCTCCCGCATTACCTCTTGAAGATGTTTTTGATCCGACGGGAGCCGGCGATACGTTTGCCGGTGGCTTCATCGGACACATTGCACAAACACGCGACATCTCCTTTGAAAACATGAAACGCGGAATCATTTATGGATCTGCCATGGCTTCATTCTGTGTTGAGAAATTTGGTCTTGAAAGGTTGGTTGGTTTAACGCAGGAAGAAATAGATGAACGCCTGCAACAGTTTATTGATCTTGTTCAATTTGATATTGCACTTGTATAAATTCAATTACGTCTAAAAATACTGGTAGCCTTTTCTTTTTGAGAAGGCTATTCTTTTTACAACACATTCGGTCTTTCAAAAACAATTACAATCTTGTAGCTACCGATTCTCTCTTGAAAGTTCATTCTGATAAAGATCTGCTCAACGACACTCAACTCATTGCTCTTTACAAAGAAGCGAATGATGCATCTGTTGTTGGCATTTTATTCAAGCGTTACAAACACCTTGTCTATGGAGTTTGTCTGAAATATCTGCGAGACGAGGATGACAGCAAAGATGCCGTGATGCAGATTTTCGAGAAACTGTTGACGGATTTAAAGAGGCACAGCATTGAATATTTTAAATCGTGGCTCCACTCCGTTTCGAAGAATCATTGCCTGATGCTGATTCGAAAAAACAAATCGAAATACCACGAATCGTTTGACGAGCACGAAAGTTCACTCGAGGTTGTGGAAATGAATTCTCTCCTGCATCCAGATCACAGCCACGAAAAAGAAGCCGCACTGCAAGAACTTGAAAAGGCGCTTCCTTTATTAAACACAGAACAAAGAAGGTGTATCGAATTGTTTTATCTTGAGGAAAAATCATATCAACAGGTTTCGGAATTAACGGGCTACGGAATGTTACAGGTGAAAAGTTTTATTCAGAACGGAAAACGGAACCTGAAAATATTGATGGAGAAAAAAAATGTCAAATAAGTTCGACAACATAATGGATCACGGAGGATGCATTTCGGAAGAAATGATGCTGGCGTATCTTGAAGGAAAACTAAATCCTTCGGATCAGCATCGTGTTGAAAAGCATTTGCTCGAATGTGATTTCTGCCACGATGCTTTTGAGGGGTTGTCAACACGCGCTCCGCAACAGACGAAAGAGGCTCTTCGCGGACTCGATCAGCAAATAGAAAATAGAATTCGCTCAGGAGGAAAGACTACCAATTCATTTGTTCTTTACAGGATTGCAGCTGTGCTTTTATTGTTTGCCCTGTTTGGCGGAGGAATTTATTACCTGCGCACAATCCGAAAATCTGAAATGATTTTCACCGAGAACTTTAAACCATATCGTGACACCGTTGCAACGACTCCTGCGGCACCATCCGTTGCTCCGGTTGAAACAAATGAGAAAAGAAACGATGAAGAAAATGTCGTTGCCCCGGCAAGGCAATTGGAGCAAGTGTTTTCTGGAAAAGAAAAGAATGGGGCTCCATCACAAACTCCGGTGAACGACCAAATGGTTACGGTAACAAAAAATATTTCCGGTTCAGCCGCATCACCAACACAATCGGATCTTACGCTTGCGGAGAAAAAAAATTCTGTGGCAGCAAAAGATAAAGATGACGAATCAAAAGAAACGGTCGCCACCGGATCAGCGTCCCGGGATCTTGATGCAGTGAATAAAAAATCAGAACGCGATGAATCAAAAGCGGACAATAGCGTTTCAACGAATACTCCTGCTCCGGAAGCACAAAGAGAAGGGTCTTTTAAAAGTATCGATTCCAAACGCACGCGGGGCGATGAAAAAAAACAGTTGAATGCGACCGCTTTCTCAACAACAGTGTCTTCTAAAAATTCCGAATCACCCACCGACAGTTTAATAAAATCTGGGATTAAATATTATGATGAAAAAAATTATCCGACAGCAACATCTGTTTTTAAAGAAGTACTGACGAAAGAGCCACAGAATAACGAAGCGCTTTTTTATAGCGGGGTTTCTCATTTAAGTCTCAATGAATATGGCATCGCCATCAAGGAACTTGAATTTGTTTTAAAAAATACGCCCAATAAATTTTCTGATGCCGCCAAATGGTATTTGTCACTTGCTTATATTAAGGAAAATAAAATTTCAAAAGCCAAAAAATTATTGCAGGATTTATCTGCGGGAAACAGCGAATACAAATCCAATGCAGCAAAAGCATTAGATGAATTGAAATAAACCCTTTTCAGATTTTAAAACAGTTCAGTAACAAGACCGTATATTTGCTGCCCTTAAAAAAATGCTACTCTCCAACTTTTCGACAGCACGTATATGGACATTTTAGGATACATCTGTTCTGTCATCATTGGATTAACGCTCGGGGTTCTGGGCAGCGGAGGTTCCATTCTGACGGTTCCTGTTTTGGTGTACCTCATGCACTTCAACCCGATGGTTGCAACCGGCTACTCTCTTTTCATTGTGGGATTAACAAGTTTGACGGGCTCGATCAGTTACATGAGAAAAGAACTGGTGGATTATAAAACCGCTGTTGCTTTTGCACTTCCTTCGTTCGTGTCTGTTTACATTGTCAGGCGATTTATTTTATCATTGATTCCATCTGTTATTTTTCGGTCAGAAAATTTTGTACTGACGAAAGATGTCTTCATCATGTTATTGTTTGCAATCCTGATGATCTCTGCCGCCTATTCAATGATCAGAAATAATAAATACAGTAGTGCAGATGCTACAGAGTTGCGTCCGTTCAACTACCCGATGATTCTTGTGTTGGGATTTGTTGTTGGCGCAATGACCGGGCTTGTTAGTGTTGGCGGAGGATTTCTTATCATACCATCTCTTGTTTTGTTTGCACGCGTGCCGATCAAAATGGCTGTCGGAACTTCGCTGCTTATCATTGCGACCAATGCATTTGTTGGCTTTATCGGTGATCTTCACAACCAGGCAATCATCGATTGGATTTTCCTTTTTAAGTTTTGCGCGTTCTCCGTGGCCGGAATTTTCCTGGGCAGTAATATCGCCCGCCACATTCCTGCAGCACGATTGAAGCCGATGTTTGGCTGGTTTGTATTGATAATGGGATGTTATATCGTAATGCGCGAATTGCTTTTTCAATAGCACCAAGTACAAATTCTTACCTTTGTCGTCAAATCAAGTATCACATGTACGTTCAACAGCTTTATACAAACTGTCTTGCCGAAGCGGCTTATTACATTGAATCAAATGGCGAAGCTGCCATCGTTGATCCGATTCGCGAAACAGAACCGTATGTTGAATTGGCGAAACAGCGGGGTGCAAAAATCAAATATGTTTTCGAAACACATTTTCATGCTGACTTTGTTTCCGGTCACATTGATCTGGCAAATGAAACGGGAGCGACAATTATTTTCGGACCACTCGCAGAAACAAATTACAAAGTTCTCAATGCAAAAGACGGAGAAGAGTTTAAGATTGGTAACATTACCATTCGCGCACTTCATACTCCCGGTCATACGCCAGAGTCAACGTGTTACTTATTGTTAGATGAGAGCTACCAGGAATATTGCATTTTCACCGGTGATACATTATTCGTTGGTGATGTTGGCAGACCCGATTTACTGGATGGAAAGATGAGCAAAGAAGAGCTGGCGGGGATGATGTACGATTCGCTGAACACAAAAATAAAAGCTCTTCCCGATGAGGTGATTGTTTATCCTGCCCACGGTCCCGGATCTGCTTGCGGAAAAAGCATGGGGAAAGAAACCTGGAGCACAATTGGTCATCAGAAGAAAACGAATTACGCATTGCTGTCAACCAACAAAGATTCTTTCATTGCCGAGCTGACAGAAGGATTGCTTCCTCCTCCTGCATATTTTTTCAGTGATGCGAGGCTGAACAAACAAGGATATGATGCCATTGATGATGTATTAAAAAAGAATGTAAAGTCATTGAGTGTTGATGCGTTTGAAAAAGAAATTCAAAACGGAGCGCTTGTTCTCGACACGAGAGTTAACCATCAGTTTGAAAAGGGTTTTGTAAAAGGGGCTCTTCACATTGGTCTTGATGGCATGTATGCAATTTGGGTGGGAACGCTGATTGACATCAACAGGAATCTCGTTATTGTTTGTGATCCGGGAAAGGAAGAAGAGTCGATCCTGCGTCTTGCGCGTGTTGGTTATGAAAAGGTAGGCGGCTTCCTTGAAGGTGGCTTCAATGCCTGGAAAAATGCCGGAAAATCAGTTGACACCATTGAGTCTGTTGATGCTGCTGATTTTGCACAGCGGGTTGCGGACGGAGTATCTGTCCTGGATGTGAGAAAAATTTCCGAGGCGGAAAACGGTCACCTGAAGGACTCCGTGGTTATTCCATTAACCGATTTACCTAATAATATAAGCTCCTTAGATAAAGAAGAGCCGTTGTATATTCATTGCGCAGGCGGATATCGATCCGTCATCGCTTCAAGTATTTTAAAAGCGAATGGATTTAATAACATAGTAAATGTTCTTGGTGGTTGGAATGAAATCAAAAAAACCAATGTGCCCGTTGAACTTGGTGTTCCACATAATTTAATTTCTGAATAATTTTTTAGTCCCGGTTATCTGAAGTTGAATTCCACAAAACAAAAAGCTTTTCAGGAAATTATTTCGACACACGATGTTGTGTTGATTGATTTTTATGCAACCTGGTGCGAGCCGTGTAAATGGGTGGTGCCGATTCTTGACGAAGTCATCAAAACATTTTCAGGAAAAATTCTCCTTCACAAAATCGACATTGATGAACAACCCGACATTGCCCGTGAATATCATGTGCTGAGCGTACCCACGTTAATGCTTTTTAAAAACGGGAATGAGGTTTGGCGTATGCGGGGGTTTGACACCGCTTCTTTGCTGACAAGAACCCTCACTCCATATTTGTAAAAAGAAAAACCCTTCCTGCAATCTGATTACAAGAAGGGCTTTCAAAAAAAACTTTCTTTTACTTCATCACATACGAACTTGCTCCGCTCAGATTACCGTCAATGTAAATTTCAACGAGGTAGGTTCCCGGAGGAAACATTTTGTCTTCTTTCTCTTCGTAATTCAAACAGACATTTTGCTTTGCACCAGTATAGTTAATGGTTGTGGTCGCGGCATACATCACCTCTTCGCCACTTGCTGTTTTAAAGGATGCTGACCCTGTACCCTTGTTACCAATCGGCTTTCCGCCCGGCTCTGTTATTTTAAGATACACATTCTTATCTCCGGTTTTCGCAATCTTATTATCCAACACATCAAAACACACTTCCAATTTATGTGTTCGCTTAGCCATCGCTGTTTCAACAAACTTGCCGCTGCTTTTGCGCTTGTATGATTTTACTTTCAGGTATTCCGATTTCAACACGGATGCTGTGCTAACGGTTGTCTCGAGGTTTTTTGAAAGGTGTTCAACGGTGCCGGTGAGCTGCTCTTTGTCTGTTTGAAGTTGTTTCGTCAACATCAGCAACGAATCAATTCTTCCCAGGTAATCATCACGCAACATTTGCAGATCTGCCAATTGTTGCTTCATCTTTTTATTAAGATCTTCTGAATTTTTTTCTTTCCGCGTAAGTGTGCGAAGCTTCTTTTCTTCTTCATCCACTTTTGCATTCGCCTCTCTGAGAAGGCTATCCAGGTTTGCGGATATTCCCTGATACTTATTCAGTTCGGTGCGGGTGTCTATCAGCTCCTTCTCAAAGTTTGTGCGTTCAACATAAAGCGTATCAACTTTCTGTTCGTAAGCCGTTATTTCTGTCGTGTGATTTCTCCATTGAACGATGTTGACGATCAACGAAAGGATCAATAAAATTATCCAGAGGATTCCCCGTCCCTTTTTCGGATTTTGATTCTGTGCTTCCATGGTTTTTATTTTAAAGTGTGTAAATTAGAACAAGGATCAAAGGTAACCAAAACGGTTTCCGACAGGCGCGAGTCCGTTAAAAGTTTTGAAACGGGTTTTTCACAATTTCAAGCCCGTATTTTATTCATAACATTTTTATGCATGGCGTAATATCTTACACAACAGAATCTACTTTTATATTTCTAACAACTATTCCCACATGGGTAAAAAATCAAAACCGGATAATCGTCCCGTTGAGCAATTCCTGCTTGGCGAGGTCTCTAAAATATTCAACAAGCATCCGAACAAAACACTCAACTACAAACAACTTACGAAGCAGCTTAAACAAGCCTACGTTTCTTTTGTTCGCGAATTTGTCGATCCCGAAATAACGATGGATGGCATAAGTGCAGATCTGAAGAAGGAGCTTCTTTTTATTCTGCCCCAACTTGTTGACAAAGGTGATCTGATTGAAGCAGATCGTGGCAGCTACAAGTTAAAGCCGAAACATGCGTACATGGAAGGTGTCATCGACATTACATCGGGTGGTGCCGCCTACCTTCTAAGCGAAGATGATGAAGACGATATTTTCATTGCTCCGCGCAATGTGAAGAATGCGCTCAATGGTGATCGAGTAAAAATTTATCTCTATGCGCGTCATCAAAATAAACGGCTCGAAGGCGAGGTTGTAGAAATACTGCAGCGTGCCAAAACCGAATTTGCCGGCACCATCCAGGTTTCCGGAAAATTTGCTTTTGTGGTTCCCGACAGCAACAAGATGTTGGTGGACATTTTTATTCCACAGCATCTTGTTGGTGCTGCACAGCACGGACAAAAAGTAATCGCAGAAATTTCAGACTGGCCGAAGGGAACAAAAAATCCAATCGGTAAAATTACGCGGTTGCTTGGCTGGCCCGGCGACAACGATACGGAAATGAATTCCATTCTTTCCGAGTTTGGTTTCCCGCTTGAGTTCCCGAAGGCTGTTGAAAATGAAGCAGACAAAATTCCAATGGAACCGGATGCCGCTGAAATAAAAAAACGCAGAGATGTGCGGAACGTCACCACGTTTACCATTGATCCGGCAGATGCAAAAGATTTTGATGATGCGCTTTCAATCCGGAAACTGGAAAACGGAAATTGGGAAATCGGTGTTCACATTGCAGATGTTTCTCATTATGTAAAACCCGGCACACCACTCGATAAAGAAGCGTACGAGCGAGCAACCTCCGTTTACCTTGTTGATCGCGTGATTCCGATGTTGCCGGAAAAATTATCGAACGGTGTTTGCTCGCTTCGCCCGAATGAAGACAAGCTTTGTTTCTCTGCCATTTTCGAAATGAACGAGCACGCTATCGTCATCAATCAATGGGTTGGCAAAACCGTTATTCACTCAGACAAGCGTTTTGCATATGA
>JAYTXY010000023.1:0-23926 GCA_043742705.1 Bacteroidota bacterium | reverse complement strand
ACAAAGTTGGCAAGCCCTTTCATGGCTGGCAATAAAAAATTCTGACCGAACGATCCTGCTCCAATCAACCCGACATTTGCATCTTCGGGTTTGTATTTTTTCTCATGCAAACGGACCGTACTGATTAATTTCTTGCCGACATCGTATTTCAAAACCATTCCTATGAACGGTTCTGACTTGTCAAGAATTACCTGGTACGCTTTCGGTGCATCCTTGAATTCAAAAACGTGTGTGAGTAATTTTTCAAGGTGAACTTTTTTATTTTTCAGCAAGTCAACGAAAGCCTGCATGTTGCGGTTCTCCGTCCAGCGTACGTATGCATACGGATAATCAATTCCCTGTTCTTCGTATTCGGGATCGTATCGTCCCGGACCGTACGAAGAAGACATGCGGAGTTCAAGTTCTTTCTTAAAATAGTTTGTTCGTTTAAATCCTGTAGGTACAGCACCAACGACCACCACTTTTCCTTTCTTTCTTGCCAATGCTCCCGCAAGATCAATCGGATCGTGTGAATCGGTGCCAGCCGTGATTATCACTGCATCCGCACCGTAAGTGCCGGTAAAATTCAATACCAAATTTTCAAGATCATCACGCTGACGATCGAGTGCGAGTAAGCAACCGTTTTCTTCCGCCAACTTCGTCATGGTTGCATCTACATCAATACCGATAGTTTTCACTCCGGCAGCATTCAATAGCTGAACAGTCAACTGACCTAACAAACCAAGTCCGATGACGACACAATTTTCTCCCAATCGTAAATCAGCCTGGCGAATTCCCTGCATGGCAATGGCACCAAGCGTTGTGAATGCTGCATGTTGCGGCAATACATCACCATCAAACTTTACGCAGAGGTTCACGGGAACTGCAACTACTTCCGCATGGTTGGCTGTTCCGCCTCCGCATGCAACAAAGTCACCTACTTTAAAATCTTTTACATCATCAGAGATAGCGATCACTTCGCCTGCACAGCAATAACCAAGTGCAACGGGAGCATCGAGTTTGTTCATCACCATCTTGTAGGTGTTCATCAACCCGAACGTCTTTGCAGCGTCCACTACTTTTTTCACTTCGTCCCTGCGCGCCCGCGCTTTACCAATATAACCGAGTCGCGCATCTTTCACCGTCTTTCCTTCAGTACCTGCGCTGATGAGCGAATAAAAATTCCTCACCAACACACAGCCCTTTGACAATGCCGGGTACGGCACTTCAAGCAACTGCATCTCCCCGTTTTTCAATGACTGTGTAAGTTGTTCCACTTTATTGCTTTTCAAAAACCATCAACGTCAGATTACCTGAACGCTTATCTCCACCAACTAAACCCGCCATTCTTGAAATGACTGATTGATTGCTGAAGTATGAATGCTCGACCAACCGGAAACCAAATTTACTGAAGAGCTTTTCGGCTTCCTGTTTTGTCCAGATATTTTTCACAAACCGGAAGTAAGCGGGTTTTCCAATCGTCCTGAATAATCCCATTTCTATTTTCCGGTAGAATGAATCTCTATTAGGGAACGATACGATTAATTTGCCTTTAGGTTTTAAAAGATCCTGAAACATTGAAATTGTTGAATGAATATCCTCAATGTATTCAATAACGCTTGAACTGACGATCAAATCCACCTTTTCTAACGAAGAATAATCAGTCATTGGCAGCATTGCCTGTTTAAAATTCACATTGCTGAGTTGCCTTTCCTTCTTTTCCCTGTTACATACTTCCAGCATTCCTTCTGCGCCATCAAAACCTGTGGTCTGAATTCCTTTGGAGGCGAGATACAGGGAAAGAATTCCACCACCACAACCCATGTCATATGCTGAATGTACGTTTTTTAAATACTTGTCAAGAGTTGTCGTCCATCGCTCGTAACGCTGAATAAAATTGCGGTCGTGAGAATATCGATCCGTAAACGACTCCGCATTTTTTGATAAGCTTTCTACAACTGTTTTCTCCATCATCAATTTCCTATAACCGTAGTGAATGCTTTTTGCAGGTTGCTCACCATTTTTTCTTCTGTAAATTTTTCTTTGTAAAGACGAAAGGATGTGTCAGACATTTGTTTTCTCAATCCGTTGTCGTTGATTAACAGTTCCAGTTTAGCAGCGATGGAAGAAGGTGAATTCAATGGAACGATAAATCCATTTTTCCCATCTACCACCGATTCAATAATTGCTCCACGATCTGTTGCAATGATCGGCAAACCCGCTGCCATGGCTTCAACGATTACCCACGGATGTCCTTCGGGTTCACGCGGTGCGAAAATAAAAATATCCGCATCACCAAAAAGTTTCAGCTTTACATCTCCTGAAGCAGGAGGATGAAAGAAAACGGGAAGTGAATTTTTTTTCACCAACTCCAAACAGGCTTGCTTCAATTCTTCCGACAACCAGTTTCCTGCAACATCAAGCCGGATTTTTTCAACTCCTTTTTCTTTCAGCAGTTTCATCGCCATGATCAGGTCTTCTATTCCCTTTGCCTGGTTTAAGTTTGCGAGATACAACAGGTTCACCATATTCGTATCACGAAGAGATTTTGGAATTTCATAGTTGCCACCATTGGGACATACAAATATTTTATCCTCGCTAAAAAATTCTTTGAAGATGTAACGCAGATTATTTCCCAGCACAATCATTCCGTCTGTACTTTTTAAAATGAAACGGATATACATCTTCAGCAAACCGTTTCTTGAATCGTACCACCGTTTAAAATCACTTCCTCTCAGTTGAAGAATAACTTTTCTGAAAGTAATTTTTGAGATGAGAATAAAAACAGAATCTTTGAGAAAACCAATCGTAGCCTGGCTGATTGGTATCAACACAAGTGAGGGACGTTTTGAAATACACATCCACAACATTCGAAAATAAATTGAAATGTTTTTTAAAATTTTCTTCACGCTCCACTTTCCAAGTTCATTCAGCGATTTGAATGCCTTTGTATCCACATGAAAAAGCCGAAAGTGATTTCGCAGCGAAGAGTTCAGGATAATCTGAGTCGCTACGGAAGGTCCCATGTAAGGAGGAGGCAATTTGCCTACGATCAATATTCCCGGCTTGTCCATCGCGTCAGCTGTTTGTTGTGTTTAATTTCAACGGCTGCCGAATTTCATACGCCTTTTTCTTTGGCAAGAGTGCAAATGCGTAAATCGGAATAATCAGTTGCATAAAACCGATGTAATTCAAAGGCAGTGTACTCACAGAATATAAAAGTACGCATGTCACAGATGCGAGTATCAGAAACCGTTCGGGTGGGCGGAAATTTTTTCTTCTCGCCAGCACGCAAAGGACAAAAACCAGATAAATGAGCAGGCCGAACATTCCCGAGAGAAACAATACTCTCACATAATCGCTGTGCATTCCTCCACCAATCATGATGGGAACTTCTTCAAAATCCGTAAATGATACACCGAAGAAATGTGAAAACACCGGCATCTGGTCCCACACTTCAAAATATTTTTCCCACCGTGAAAAGCGCCCGTTGAAAGAAGATTCAATGGCTGCATCTCCGTTCACGACACTGATTTCCTTTTGCAACAGCGGTTCAATCGATTTTTCATAAATACTCTGTGCGAAGAAGGGAGCGATGATGAGACCAAAAAAAACCGCGACAATCAGTCCTTTCATTTTCTTCGCATTGAACAGGAAAAGCCAACACAAAATGGAAATGAAAACAGCCCAGGAAGATACGTGCCGGATCGCACCAACACCGGTAAGGCAAATTAAAAACACACCGATCATTTTCAAGGTCGGTGGCTTCTCTCCTTTGCTTCCATACACTTTTGCAAGAAAGAAATAACAGTAGACGAGGAATGCCCCGATAAAATAAATCGCGTAGTTCATGCTGTCACTGTACGAACCGTGCATTCTATACCCTCCTCCTCTTCCTTCGGAAACAAGCTCGGGCCGGATCGGGTGAACAAATTTTTCAAACGCAAGAATGGCAAATGGAAAAATGCAGGAATAAAAAAACGTCTGCAGCAGGAAAACGATGTCTTCTTTTGAGCGAACAAACCTTCTCGCATAAAAAAATAAGAGCGGAGGTGTTGTATATTTTATCACGTTACCCAGGTTCTCAAGACTAAACTGGTAGAGTAAAAAGAAAACGCAATTAATCAGAATGACGGTTCCCCAGATGCGCATGAAACCGTCTATCGCAGAGGTATTCATTTTGCTGAGTGAACGGGAACGGAAGCTGTAAAAAATCAGCAGTGGTGTAAGCACTCCCAAAATGTAGAGTGGTGAAATAAACGGAGAAACTTCTTTCAGGAAATAAAAATTATCGGCAGCAGGTCGCAACAAAATGAAAATCGGGAACCATTTTTGGGTCCAGTCCATTTTCTTCCAGTAATTTTTCCACTCTTTGTAACTTATCATCACTGAACTACCAACTGCAAAGTTGGTATCATTATTTAAGACAAACCGGTTTGCATGGAATCAGGAAAAGACTGATTCAATCGCTTTGATAAATCCTTCAGCGCTTGCACCGATGCCAACCTTGTCACTGATAAACCGGCTTGCATTTTCCCCTATTTGTCTCGCCTCCTTCTCGTGATCGAGAATCCAATTTATTTTTTCTGCAACTGCTTCGGTATTGTTATAATCCATTTTAAAACCCGTTTCACCTTCCATGATCAGGTCATCCGTGGCTCCGGCATTCACTGACGAGATACATGGCAAACCTGCTGCCATGGCTTCATTCAGCACCAATCCCCAAATGTCAAAATCCGTTTGAAACAAAAAGCAATCACTCGTTGCAAAGATTTCAGGCAATTGTTCCTTCTGAACAAAACCGTGAAACTTTACTATTCCGGAAAGATCATTTTCATTTACATACGACTCCAGCGCTAACCGATCATCACCTTCACCGACAAGGTCAAGTATAAAATCCTGACGAGTCTCTGCCAATTTTTTAATGACTTCCAATACCTTGCTTACGTTTTTTCGTTGCGACAAGTAACCAACGTAGGTCAAATGCTTTTTACCTTCACTGTTCTTTAAACTGCCTTTCAGCGATTTTGTTCGGTTTAGGAAAAATTCTGTATCCACCGTATTTATTGCAGTGAATACACTACTTCTTTCAGCACCAAGCTTTTGAAAATATTCAGCTGATTTACTTCCGTAACTGATAAATGCTATAGCTCTTTTCAAAAGACGCTTGCGCAGCAGAAGTTTTATCCATGAATTCTGGTGACCGGCCTTTTCAATGGAACCTGACCAGATTATGTACTTCGTCCTTTGAAAAAATGATCTCAGCCAAAGTCTCATGGTTACAATCGAAAATCCGCTGACGATGATGGCATCGGGACGTTCATTCCTTAAAACGTTTGAGAGTCCTTTATAACTGAAGTACATTTTTTCATCGTCTCCGAAATGAATTTTTTTAGAATTCAGAATTTCGTAGTCGAACTTGCAGTCATTCATGTCGAGCTTAAATTTTCTTCGTGCATAACCGCTTGCACCGAAAATTATCTTAAGCTCTATTCCATTCGCAGCCAACTGCCGATTCACTTCGTTGAAAAGCGGGACACGATAAGGATTGGGAATGTTGGTAACAATGACAACTTTTTTTTGCCGGGCGACTTTCATTTTTCTTCCTTCATGGGTTTAATTGCCTCAACAATGATACTTTTTCTTTTTTCCAGCAGAGCAAGATCAGGCAAAAGTCCTTCTCCTTCTTTTCGTTCTTTGACTTCAACAAATCCCGCGTCTTCAATTATTTTTTTTAACGTATCAATCGTGTACATGTAACGATGGCGACTGAATGAATCCATAAATTCGGTGTAAGGTTCTGTTACAAACGATTGTATCAATTTGCGATCACCCTTGTGAAAGGCGCTCACCGCTTCTTCAATTTTTTGAACCTGGTCGTTTAACGAAGGAACCAAAATTCTGATCACTCCTCCGGGCTCCAAAACACGATATGACTCCGTCAATAAAAATACTGAGGATTCATACGAAAGATGTTCAAAAAAATGACTTGAAAAAATATTCGGAATGCAATCATCCCGAAAAGGAATTCCATAGAATAAATTGTAATGGAGTACGCGTGTATTTTTTACCTGAAGATAAAATTCCCTGAATGATTGCTTTTTTCTTCTGCCAGAAAATGAAAATGCAATGCGTAAAAACAACGCAGGAAGGTTGACAAAAAAAATGGCGATTCCACCGCTTATCCCAATCCAGCGCGGGGGATTATCGGTACTACTTCCTAGGTTAAGTCCAACATACTTGCTTTTATCAAACCGGTATTTTTTATTTTTCTTTAAAAGTAAAATCGAAAAGTTAACCGTGTCGTTCAGAATGAACTTAAAGAGATTCCGGAAGATACTTTTCAGATCCCTCTTCTCAACAACATTAAAGTTTATTCCTTTTTTCATTGCAACTAAATAATCCGTTGTAAAATAAATTATACCTCAGTCAGTTTGTCATCCATTTATCAAACCATGACATCAGGAAATAGACAGTCCATAGTTGGTTCGTTGTATTTGCATCTCCGCTTTTGAGTCGCTGAACATGTTGTCGCAACGCTGCTTCATTAAACAGTTCATTCCGATCGCAAAAACTTTTCAAATTCTTCTCGACATAGTCAATCATGATATCTCCCGCCCATTCTTTTAACGGAACATTGAACCCACGTTTCTTCCTGTATAGTATTTCAGGAGAAAGAAGTTTCTCCAGCGATTTTTTAAGAATGTATTTAGGCTCGCCATTTTTCACTTTGAACTTTTCCGGAATTGACAATGCAAGGTTTGTAAAATGATGATCCAGAAAAGGTGTCCGGATCTCAATGGAATTAGCCATTCCCAAATGATCCATCCTGTACATGTAAAAATTTGGAATGATGAATTTATAACCGATGTAACACATCCAGTCGATGTCGGAAAAATCATTTCGTCCGTGCTTCGCTTTTTCAAATAATGATTTGTATTCCTGAATTACCTCGTATGAATTTTTACTTCCAAGTAGATTTGAATACGAGTCGCTTAGAAATTTTCGTTTCGTGCTTTCCTTAAAGCTGTTTGCTCCTCCCCAAAAAAATTCCTGGTCGTTGGCTGCACGAAAAAGAAGTTCATTGACCGGAGATGTGCTGTCAATTTTATCATACACCGCTGAAACCATCTTCCGAAGCGGCTTGGGAAGTTTCAGATACGAATGATATTTGGGATAATTCCGAAGATACGGTAACCAGTTCCTGTATCCGCCAAACAATTCATCACTGCCATCACCGGTAAGTACAACGATGGTTCCGTTCTCGCGCGCCCTTTGAGAAATGAAATGAATGGGAACACACGTTGCATCAGCAAGCGGCTCATCAAAAGTGTCGACTACATTCGGAAGAAAATTGATGATGTCTTCCTTTGAAACAATTTTTTCATAATGATCAGTCTTGAATTGCTTTGCTATTAGTTCTGCAAATTTCAACTCATCAAAATCCGGCTGATCTTTAAAACCGATGGAATATGTTTTCACAGGATAACCTGCATTTCGGCTCATCATGGCAACGATGGCACTGGAGTCTACTCCACCGCTTAAAAAAGCGCCTACCGGAACATCACTGACCATACGGTAATCCACGGCTTTTTGCAAACCATCATAAACTAACTTTTGAAGTTCATCTTCAGAAGCATGACTGAAATCAGAATAAGAAACTTCCCAGTACGCTGAATAATTTTTAATACCATTTTTATTCACCGTCATTTTATGAGCCGGATGAAATTTAAAAATGTCTTTGAACATCGTCAGCGGTGGCGGCAAATAACTATAGGTAAGAAAGTGATACAATGCTGCTTCATCGAGCTGTTTCTTTATCCAGGGTAATTCAAACAATGCTTTTATCTCTGATGAAAAAGCAAACACTCCGTTTTGAATTGTATAGTACAATGGTTTTTTACCGGCACGATCACGTGCGAGAAACAACTCCTGCTTTTGAACATCCCAGAGAGCAAAAGCAAACATACCATCGAGGTATTGAAGGCATTCTTCTCCGAACTTTTCATAGAGTAACAACAACACTTCCGTGTCGCTGGAAGAATTGAATTGATGATCCTTAAAAAAACGTTCTTTGATTTCTTTGTAATTGTAAATTTCTCCGTTGAAGACAATCACGTTCCCGTTGCGCGTCATCATTGGCTGATGTCCCGATGGTGAAAGATCGATAATACTTAACCGAAGATGTCCGAAAAAAATCTGCCGTTCATCATTCCAGGTTCCGCTGTCATCCGGTCCGCGGTGACGGATACGGTTGTTCATTTTCAGGATGAGTGATTTTGCATCACTCACATTCGCTCCCGAAAAATTTAAAAAACCGTTTATACCGCACATCAGATAATCTCCTTGTAAATTTTGAAAAACTTTTCTTCCATGAACCGAATATCAAATGATTTTGAAAACTGAATTCTTTTTTCTCTGTCTTTCAGAATTTCAGCACGATTATTAAAATAAAAATTCAGTCTTTTCACCAGTGCTTTTTCATCTTCAATCAAATCCGCTTCAGAAACTTTACTGATGATTTCCGCGATTCCTCCTCCGTCACGAAACACAATCACCGGTTTTCCCAGCGAAAGTGATTCAATGGCAACCAATCCGAAAGGTTCATTCTGCGATGGAAAAACGCAAACGTCCATCAGTTGTTGCATTTGTCTTACATCTTTACGGTAGCCGGTAAAGATGGTTCTCTCTCCTATTTCCAGTCGTTCCGTTAATCGTTCCAATTCCCTTCCCTCTATTCCTTCACCAACCAGCAACAGAACTGTGTTTTTATCCTTTTGAAATTCCGCGAAAGCTCTTACCAGGCGATCAATCCGCTTGAAGCCCGCAAAGCGTGATGATGTACCGACAACAAATTTTCCTTCCAGCCTTTCCGACAATTCATGATTTAAAATCTCAGTTGCAGGAGTTTCTGAAAAACTTATTCCGTTGTAAACTACTGCGGATTTATTGTTTTCTAAACCGTAACGTTGCTTTGCAATCTTTGCGGTGAATTCCGAGTTAAAAGAAATAAAACTGACATACTTTTTCAGAAATTTTTTCAGAAAAAAATAATTGAGTCTGTCCGTAAATTTCTTTTTTCGCCCGAATCCGAAATTACCGTGTTCGGTGTATACGATTTTCTTTCCCGAGCGAATCGCTGCGTAAGCAATTAACAGGTTGAAAAAATGTAAATGAATAATATCAAATTTCCTGAATGCTTTTATGAGTTCTGAATATTTCCTGTAAGAAAAATCAAACCCGCTTTTCAAATTCGCAAAATGATGCGTAATGTGCATCCCTGACAATTTCTCCAGGTATTGCCCTTCGCGTTTGCCAATGATCAGGTCAACTTCAATCTCAGGATTTTTTTCCTGTGCAGCACACAAATCGAAAGCAAGACGCTCTATGCCTCCGAAATTACCTGACCAAATTACCTGTGCTACACGAATCATTTCACCGCTATTAATCCGTAACCCTTCGGAGTGTAACTTAATTTTTCAAAAATTTTTTTCAGACTTTTTCTCCTGTATAAAAACAACATCATTTTCTGTGGAAGCCAGATGAAGAGTAAAATGAATGGATTCCAGATGCTGTAAATCAATGGTACGTGAAACTTCTTGCCAATCACATTCCAGAACTTCAGGTGAATGGCTATGCTCAGTGAAATGATAACACCAAAATATTCAGAAAACGGTTTGATCGTATGAGAAGAATATCCAGATGCCTCAAGCAAATGCTTCAATCCATATTTTGTGTAACGATAAAAATCGTACGGCTCTTCATGCAACGGAACCATGAAAGGAATGGTCATGATTAACACTCCTCCGGGTTTGAGTACACGATAGATTTCTTTGAGAAAATCCTTTGGTTCAGGAACGTGTTCCATCACTTCCGTACAAAAAACGTAATCAAATTCCTGGTCTGGAAAAGGAATTTTTTTTCCGTCATAGATCACATCTGCTTCGCTTGTTCCGTGCGGACTTTGCGCCACATCAATCCCGACCGAAGATTCGCTGTACTTGTCATATACGTGGCGAAATGGTTTAATACCGCATCCAAGATCAAGCAGACGTTTCTTTTTGCCACATGCGGCAAATGATTCCCTGATGAAATCATCACGAAGCGAATCCTGAATAACGGCACCAAGGTTTCTTACTTTCATTCTCCTGATTTGTTGAAAATAGATAAACCGTACGCTGTTGGAATAAAATTCGGGAGATGCGATTTCTGATACTTCACCATGGAACTGATAAACTGATGACGCTTTGCAACCACTTCCGGCAACGAATTTTGCTGAGCAGGAAACTGAAAGACAAATTTATTCATGCGGTTGAGAAGCTTTGGAATTTTATGATGCAATTTCACAATTGATTTCGGAAACAAAACACCTTCCTGTGAAACCGACAAACTTTCTGATGATTTCAATAAAATATTTCTGCTGATCTGCAGATTTGATTCCGGATGAAGATAGAATTTTTCTTTCATCAAAAGTTCTTTCAATCCTTCCCGCAACGCTGAATGATACTGGTGCGCAAGGTCATTCAGGTTTGCATGACTTAATCGATGTTCAAACCAACGGCTTCTCGCATTCATCACGTTTTTGATTGCATCGTTTAATTTTCCCGAATCAATACCCAGGAAAGACAGGTCAATCAACAACGCTTTTGCGTGTAGAAAAAGATTTCTCAATTTAATGGTGTGATACGAATGTTCAATCACTGAAGAGATATATGCTTTAACAAGATATTCCAGCGCGATTTGTTTTTTTACAATAACATCTTCCTGCTGATCCAGGTTATTTTTAGAAAACGATTGCTCTTTCCCAAACAACAACTGATATTTTCCAAAACATGTGTATTGCTCCACTTCATCTACAAAAGATTCTGATGTACCGAAAAGGTTATGAGTAAATAAATATTGATCTGTTGGCTGCAAATCTTTCACGGGGTCGATTTCAGTTTTAACCTTATCCTGAAAAACCACAAACAAATCAATGTCAGAAATACCGGGTGTACTCACACCTCCCACCTGGTAAACAGAAACCACACCCGGAATCGTCTTCAAACGATCGAGCATTCTTTCAATCGCCTGCTGATACGACTGAAGAGAAACATGAAGCGGTATGTCGGTAAAAGAAAAACTCATTTTATTTTTTCACTAATCATTTTTGTAAACCGACTCATCGACTGATAAAATTCAGGTGTCAATTTTTTTTTCAGGTCCGTTGCAATTGGTGGAGAGAGTACTTTAGCCATGTTGAATGAAAACAGTTTCCGGTTCGACACTAAATTTCTTTTCCATCCGAAATCAATCACACTCCAGTTTTGCCGCATCAAAGATACTTCATCCATGATGCGCCATTCATCTGCCGGAAAATCCTTTCTTGCTTCTTCAAAGCTGAATTTTTTATATATCCCCTTTTTATCGCGCGCCTGCACATAGAAAGCCGGAAGTAACATAAACTCGCTCAAAAGATTTTTCAATTCATACAAATTTCCCGGAGCCTGCTGCCTGTTTAGTTTCGATTCAATGCTTTTGTAAAGGGCTGTTAGCGGAGAACGAAAATCCTGTTGTTCATTGGCCTGAATCTTTAATTCCAATCCTGCATTTTTCAATAGTGATTTCGCATGGCGAAATAATTCAGAAGGAAAATAAGTTTCCGAATAGTTCAGAAGATCCGATTCCGTCATTACAAACCATCCATGATGCTGCAGTGGATCCAGCTGCAACATGAAACTTCTTGCACGACTCAATTTCATGGCTACATCAGCAAGCTTTTTTTTATCGAGAAAAATTTCGTCTTTTAAAATTACCAAAGCGTCCATGTCGCTGTACGCAATTTCTTCTTGTGTCCCAAGGCTTCCATGCACATATGCTCCTGCAAGTTGATCTTTCAAATTCGTTTCGAGAAAATTAATCAGTTCCAGTACATGCTTGTTTTTTCCGTCATATACATTTACACGAATGGTGAATGAAGATGAAGCCTGCTCTTTTTGTTTTTTCGATTCTTGAAAATGCTTTTGTATCAACGCTGCATTTTTTCTGAAAATAGCTTTTGGGAAAAACAGGCACGCCAATTTATCAAACGCGGTGAAGCAGCCACTGTTTACATAACTCGTAAGATGATATTTAAATTGTTCCTTATTCAAACAAACTGATTTAAAGTGAATTGAAAAAACGTATCAACTTCTGTGCACTGTTCTCAAATGAAAATTGTTGAACATCACTGAACGCCTTTTCTGCAAGCTTCATAGACGCGTCTTTATTTTCGACTGCACTCCTGATTCCTTCTGCAAAGGACGATGGATTATCCGGCTCAACGATGATTGCATTTGATGCATTCACAATATCATGTGTTGCCGGAAAATCAGGTGTGACGATAGGATTGCGCGTATGCATGTACTCAACGAGCTTTTGCGGAAAATTATATTCCACCACATGATCCTGTTTCGAATAATAGGAAACCAATACATCGGCCGCCAACTGGAAGTTGCTGATAGATTTTGCATCGTTGATAAATCCCGGCCATGTAATATTCTGAATACTCCTGCTTTTACACTCCTCCTGAAAATATCGCACGGTTTCTTCTTTTCCTCCTGTCAGAATAAAATTATAATCCGGAAGTAAAGACGCTGCATCCAGGATGTAGTCCAGTTCTTTGATTCCTTTTCCCAACTTACCTGTATAAACCACGAGCGGACTCGTCTTTGTGTAACCAATCTTTTTTCTTGCTTCCTCTTTACTGAATGAATAATCTACCTGCGAAACAGGAGAAACCAACCGATCAATTTTCGATTCAGAAATACTCAACTTTTTCATCAACTTCTCTTTTGCTGACATAGTGGTCACAAACAGTCCATCGTAATTTTTGTACATCCAGCTATTCAATTTTCCGGCTTTCACTTCATGTACGGTCGTAATAATCCGCACCCTGCAAAGTTTTCCCAGCACTTTCTTCAGCACCATCATTGGCAAAGCTGATTTGTTATCACGCGAGAGAACAAATACGTTGTCAGGATTTTTCCGGTTGTGAAAAACAATTTTCAGGGAAACATAAAAGAAAGAAGTCAGAAGAACCAACAGCTGCCACCAGCGTGAACTGTTATCATCCAAACGTGTCTGAAGCATTCTGAATTTTACAGGGAAAGCCGGACTGTAATTTCTCGCAACATCTTTTTCATCCATGTTCTCCTTCATGAAATAATATGGATAAATCAGCGTGACTTCAGCGCCTGTTCCGGCCATGAGATCACAAAACCGCACATCAAAAATACGGTTGGTAGTAGGACGTAAAAGACAAAAAGGTGATATGAAATAGAATCGCATATGGTTCGACTAAATTATATTTTTATTTCAAGACAACTGACTTGTTGTTGCCATTCGCTGGTATGCGATGTAAATAAAAATAGTATTGATGATAATGTTCATGCATAACAATGCAAGTGCAGCTCCTGATGCCTGCATGAATGGAATTGCAATACAGGCAATAATGGCTCCTGCAACAATTGCAATTGAATACACTTTCAAACGAAGCCTCACCAATCCAAGGCTGACGATGAGTGGTAATGCCCAAAATGTAGCTGCGCTGAATGCTGCACTAAGTAATAGATAGACGAACGGATGAACTGAATCGATAAACTCGCTGCCGAAAACAGTTACAAAAATCTCTTCTTTCAGGAAAAAGGTAACTACCATATAGACAATGCATGCGTAGCTTGATATCAGGGTAATTTTCCGGAGCATCTTCTTGGTTTCGTTAAATCTTTTTTCAGCAAGTAATTTTGAAAATTGCGGAAAGATGGATTGCACGAGAGGATCCGTCAAAGCGAGAATCGCATAACCAATTTTTTTTGCAATGGAATAAAATGCAACCTGTCGCGGACCGGCAAGCGCTCCGAGAAGAAGCACATCACCTTGCGCCATCATCGACTTTAGTGAATTCCCCAATGAATTCCCGATCACAAATTCTTTCACACTCTTAATGTCATCACGTATCAAATCAACTTTTTCTTTCAAGTACGGACGAAACTCTTTTCTCAATTCCCAATACGCCATCCAGTTGCAGATCACTCCATTCAGGAAGCAGGCAATTATTACCGTTGTAAAAAATGCATCGAGGTTACGCGGATAAAGAAATACAGCGGTAACGACCAACGCTGTTTCCACGATATCCATGATGATCTGGATGACAGCGTTAAGTTTGAACTTAAAGAAGAGACGCAGAATTCCGCTACTCACTGAATTGAAATACCTCGTGCTTGCAGCCACCGCATAAAGAATGATGTACAACTCCAGTCCGGGTTTGTGTACAAACGTAGCATACGAAAGAAGCGTAAGTAATGTCACCACTCCAATGGAAACAAGGATCATGATGACGGTGACTTTCAAACTGACTTTTACAAGAGCCGTTAGCTTATCAATCCGCTGTTCGGTGCGATACGCTGCACCAAACTTCATGATTGCTGTTCCCAGGTTCATGTTTAGAAATTCCTGGATGACACTTACAAATGCAACCACGATGGCGTATGTACCAAATGTTTTAGCGCCCAGACCTCTTGCAATTGCAATTGACCTCACGACATTCAAAGCAATGCCCGTAAAGTTTGAAAGGAAAACCCACGTACTGTTTTTAAACAGCGTTTTGGATTCTCCGTCCAGCTTCTTTCCAATTCCTTCTCTTGCTTTTTCTATCAGCTTTCCCAAAATACTTTCACGCTTTATTAACTTCGTTTCACTTTGTAAATATCAACCTGTTGATTTGTGAAAACAGGAATAACATAGCTTGAATCACTGCAAGGTAACTTTCCACCCTTCCATTTATCAAAGAGAATGTAATCAATCTTTAATTCACCTGAAATTCTTTTTGCATCATCCAATGAAGACGATGAAAAAAGAGAATCTACTTTTTGTTTTTTAAGTTCGTAATCAGAAAAATAATATTTGCCGCCAAGTACCACTGCACGTTCGGTGAATACCGGTACAAAATCAAAATCATCTTTGTAATAATTCTCCTTTAGCTGAAGCCGGTTGTACGCAAGCAATGAATTTTGCTCAGTATTCTCCTTCATGTAATTCATCGCTTCAAACCAACCCGGAGAAAGTGAAGAGCTTTTTACAGGGTTGATAACAGGTTGTAACACCTGAAGTAACCCACTTCCTAACTGAATGAGTAAAAACATTGCCAATATCACTCGACTTGTTTGTGAACCGGAATTGCTTAAGTAATTATAGACAGAGGGAAACGACAACACGCTAAGCAAAAACATTCCTGTCAGAATAAAATAGAGTGTATTGTGCTGACCAATGGATGGCGTAACCATGAATGAAAAAAAGATTCCACCCAACACGGTAAACAGAATGGTGGCTAATGTGAAATTAATCACACGAATGTCCTTGCGAAAAAAATAAAATAGCCTGACTCCAAAAATTCCGATAAGATAAAAGACAGACACTCCCGCGAGAACAAAACCTGTTTTGATGGTGAGATCATGAAACGTAAAGATATCGTTGGAAAAATGAAGAAATTTTTTCAACGTTTCTGATCTCAGTAACGGATAAGCAAGGTTGATGTTCATCCCGTCAGCTGTATAGATGTCAGTGGAAAACCCGCTGAGAAATTTATTGACAACGAAACCGGAAATTACACCCAACACTGAAAGCAAAGCAAGCTTCGGATTTTTTCTCAGTGTCAACACTGTTGCTGCAAGCAATCCTCCTGCAAGGCAAGCCCACGTGGAAATTTTATAACAGGCCAGCGTTCCGATGGAAACAAGCAGAAGTAAGAACATGCTGTTCTTTATTTTTTGCTTTTCTAAAATCGCCAGTTCAGCGATGATGACAAATAATACAAGGAAAGAAACTGCAGTCGAAGGACTGTTATGCAGCCATTCAATACTCTCAATGGTAAAGAACGGTTGTTTCTTCATCACCACTTTTATCGCCTGATTCAGCAAATAGAAATCATCAAGAAATAATAACGTGATCGCACCAAGCATAGCAACTTTTTCCTGCACTTTAAAAGTCAGCAACAAATGATATGCGGCAAGAGCAATGAAGAAAAAAGAATACAACGGAAATACAACCTGGTACAATGGCAATATCCCGACATGACTGGTTTTCATCACCAATGCCATCAGGAGATAAATGAAATGATGATAATTCACAGCTACAGAGCTGTAGTTCATATTGACAAGGTAACCGTAGTTCTTTAAACCAATCACCATGCTCATCAAAACACCGGCATCTGTATCACGTTTCGAGTTGAACTGAAAATTCCAACTAAGCATTTGGCTGAATTCTCTTATGCTGCAAACTACCATGACAACAGCAAGCAAAAGAAATACTGAATTGAGTTTTGAAATGTCAAACGAGTGAGCGGAGATTTTCTTTTTACTTATCCTGATCATCACCAATAAGCCCAATACAATATTCAGCACTGACAGGACGACTTCAAACGATTGGTGCAGGTTGAAATAGTACAATGAATAATAAAGCAGCGGAACCAACGCCAGTCCTATCACATTTCCGAATAAAACAAGTCGTAAATAATTCTGAATTTTATTTTCAGCAAGGATCAGCAGCAGACTTCCGGGAACCTGCACAAACCATATTAAAGCAAAAAAAGCTGCAGAGATTTGCAGCATGTTATCTTTTCTGTAGATGACAAAGAAGATAAACAGCAAGACGGAAAATATTCCGGTGAAAAATAATTTTGAAAACCTCATACGTTTTTGTAAAATGAATGAATGGTTTCAGTAATCAGTGTGACATCATCTTCGGTCAATTCGAAATACATGGGAAGACGAAGCAGGCAATCAGCATAATAATCGGTCAGTGGAAGTTCTCGTCCGTCATGCTTTGCAGCATAGTACGGACTCTTATGAAGCGACAAGTAATGAAACACTCCCTGGATATCCGATTTTTTCATGTGCGCGATCAGGTTTGTACGTTCTTCGAGACTTCTGCAAAGAATGTAAAACATGTGCGCATTGTTGGTGGCATAATCCGGAATGAACGGCAACTTTATCAGTCCTTTCTTTTCCAAATCTTTCAGTTGATTATGATACTGACTCCAGATTTGCTTTCTCTTCTTCTGAATATTTTCAAGTTCTTCAATCTGCGCAAACAAAAAAGCAGCGATGATATCGGAAGGAAGAAAAGATGATCCAATATCAACCCAGCCGTATTTGTCAATTTCTCCTCTGAAAAAAGCAGAACGGTTGGTTCCCTTCTCGCGGATAATTTCAGCACGCTTAATAAACTGTTCGTCATTGATAGTAAGCATTCCACCTTCTCCTGAAATAATATTTTTTGTTTCATGAAAAGAGAAAGACGCAAGTTCACCGATTGATCCCAGAG
This sequence comes from Bacteroidota bacterium, assembly GCA_043742705.1. Lineage (GTDB taxonomy): Bacteria > Bacteroidota > Bacteroidia > AKYH767-A > 2013-40CM-41-45 > JAPLDA01. Next base: position 6,607 of record JAYTXY010000023.1, on the reverse strand, counting down.
GTTTTCCTTTGTAAAAAGAATCAATTGATTGCGCTGCATCTTCGACAATAAACACGTTGTGCTTCTTTGAAAGTGCCTTCAACGCATCCATGTCACATGCAACACCTGCATAATGGACAGGAACAATTGCCTTTGTTCTTGGCGTGATCAACTTTTCAATTTGAAAAACATCGATGTTCGGATTTTCTTTCGAGCTGTCTGCAAAAACAATCTTCGCTCCTCTCAAAACAAATGCATTCACGGTAGACACAAATGTGTAAGCGGGAACAATTACTTCATCACCCGGCTTGATATCCAAAAGAATGGCTGCCATTTCCAACGCATCCGTACATGATGTAGTAAGCAACGCTTTTTTAAATCCGTATCGACTCTCAAAAAACTGGTGACACTTTTTCGTAAACATTCCGTCACCGGAAATTTTACCTGACACCACAGCTTCTCGAATGTAGATTCCCTCCTTTCCTGTCATGTACGGTTTGTTGAAGCCGATATGTTTCATTCAGTAATTATTTTTCAAGTAGGGCCAAACCGAAACCGGTTTTGCCGTAACCATTTCCGTTATAAAGCATGTATCTCTTTCCCTTGTGATCAAAAATAAAAGGATAGCAAACCATTTCTGAATCCCATCCTTCCTGTGAAACATCAATGCCTGCCTGATCGTCCTTCCGTTCCCAGTGAATTGCATCAGCGGATTCCGCGTAACCGATCCTGTATGATTTTCCTCTATATGAGTACCACATTTTGTACACATTGTTTTCCTTGATTACACAAGGTCTGGAAATAGCGTACTCGTCAGAATTCTTAAAATCAAGTGCGATGACTCCTTCACGCTTCCAATTGATTCCATCCGCTGATTCACCATATTTAATAAGGTGTGCCATTTCTTCCTGTTCCTTTCCCCACCGGAGATTTGAGCCATACCACACCCTGAACATTCCTTTGTCTTCTAGCACAAACGGATAAGAAATTGAATACGGATCAACATGATGTCGATCCATGATCGGTGCTTTGCTATAGCGCTCGAATTCATTTGACTGTTCATTGTAAATAGCGAGACCAATGCTGTTTCTCCAGGGAACTGTAACACCAAGGTTCCATCCCAGGTAATACATAAACCTTTTTCCACCAATCATTTTTATGCATGACAGTGAAACACCACTGTCATCAAAAGTTCCGATTTCACCGGGCGACAAAACAGGTTTGTCAGCTACTTTAATTATTTCGAATTGAGAATCGAGATTAACTTCCACGAAAGCAACGTGAGCCCGATTGTTCTTGTCTCTGCAACTGAAGTAAACGCGGAAAATATCATCACGCAAAAATTCCGCTACCGTATTCGCTGCGTGCGAATTCATCCACGACAGGTTCCCATCCGGCGCAAAAATTTTTCCGAGTTTCTTCCACTTCATTTTTTGGTTGCTTTTAGTTTTTCAAAACGTTTCGCATACCACGATTTAACATCAGCCGGAACCGCTGAATTGTAGCCTAAGAAGTTCGCCAGGAACTCATCGTCAGAATATTTTCCTTGCAGCATCAAGGGTAAATCAATTTGCTGTTTCAGGATCGGTACAACGTAAATATTGTTAATACCACGCCTTATTTTATCAGAGGAATTGTAACCTGCACGGTGATAAAGCATGGAGTCGAACAGGATGACAGAACCGGCCGGAGCAAGCGCAGGCGTCTCATTCTTGCTTATGAATTCGTCAGATGGAATCAAATCGAGTTTATGTGAAGATGGCAACACGAATGTAGCTCCTGTAGCCAGCGAAAATTCATCGATGCAAAACAACGCACTCAATGCAAGTGGTTTTGAAATAATAAAATCCTGGTATGGTAAATCGCGGTGCCACGAACTCTGATGATGTTCCTTTTTTGGCATATTGATGATTCCGTTTTGAAGGTGAAGAATAACATATTCACCAACCATTTTTTTGACGATCTCCATCACGCGTTTGTTCAGTGAGATGTCAAGGAAAAATTTATCCTGCGCCAACGGACAACGAACCATGTTTAGTTCGCTTATCTTTTCAAGTTGTTCCCTTCCAAATTCTTCTTCCTGATTCCTGTTTTGCTGATCGAGTTTTTCGCGTGCGTTGACTAACTCCGTTTCACTCAATACACCTTGAAGTATGGTATATCCTTGAATGGAGATTTCCTCGATGCTCTTGCTTAACTCATCCGAAACAACATGCTGCTTATTTACCCCGTATGCTTTCATTGATTATTTTTTTCAGATTGTAATTTCATCACTTCTCTTTTCAAAGAGGACCGACCGTGCAGGCAGGTAAACGCCCTTCTCAATGGTATCTTTCATGATGATTGCTCCTGCTGCAATGAGCGTTTCGTTTTGAATGGTCACTGCATCCCTCACTGTTGAATTGACTCCGATGAAACAATTGTTTTGGATTTTTACAAATCCTGAAATCACAACATGAGAAGTGAGGAAATTATGGTCACCCATTTCCACGTCATGACCGATGTGATTGCCGCTCCAAAGAACATTATTACTGCCAATCTTTACAAACGGCTGAATGGTGTTGTCCTCAAGGATAAAATTATTATCACCGATTTTTTCTTCCGTTAAAAAACTGCAGCGTGGACTGATGTAATTCGCCAGCTTGTATCCCTTCTCCTTCGCCTTGTTGTACATCGCTTCCCTGATCTTATTCATCTTGTTATAGCCAATAGCAACAAAAACATCGTACTCTGACGGAGAATATTCTTTTTCAAGTTCTTCAAAATGAACCACGGGCAAACCTTCGAAATCGGCAGTTGTGGCAAATGCTTTGTCCACGCTGAAAGCGACAACTTTGTATGCTGTATCCTTTTCGAAAAAAAATTTCGCCAGTCTTGCATTGGATGTATTACCAACGATGATCAGTTTTTTATTTTTCTCCATGGCATTAATTTTTAGCAAATGATTTCATAAACTTTGTTGACTCAGCGCCTTCATTGAAGAGCAAGTCCAGCACACTCACTCCATGTGCAAACTCACCGAATTGTTGTTTGTATTCGGGATAACCTGAATAATCAAAATAATGAATCTTAATATTCTCCTTTTCAAATAACTGTTCGTCCATGTAATTTTTTGCTGCAGGTCCGGTGAAATAATGGGTCGCTCCGCGCTGAACACACAAATCAACCAATCGTTCAGTCTTTCCTTCTGCGAGATTAAAATCATGCGAAAATAAAATGGGCGTGCTGATATTAAGGTACGAACAGATTGCCGTGATAAATTTATAGTTGACCTGCGTCAAATATTCTTCACCCATGTTCATGTAAAGGTCTTCAAAAATATCTTTCACTTCGTTAAAGCATGAAGCCTTCCTGTAATTCTGTGTTAATACTGACCAATGACTTTTCGCCCAGTCTTTCTCAGATATTTTTGTTTCGTTGATCTTCTGAAAATATTTTCCTTTCACTTCCACCGGAATCGAAAGCCATTTTAATCCTTCCTGTGTTTTAATCTGGTTCCTGTTTCGCCAGTCACGCTTGGTGTATTGCATATCATCGTAAATGATAAACTCATCCACCATGTTAATGGCATCGAAATACCCTTTCCATGGAATATAATTAGACTGTGTGATCACGATCCTTTTCATCTCTAGAATTTACACTTCCTCGCGGATACTGCTTTGTTAAAAATTTATTTTTTGATCCACGAAATAAAGCGGCCTGCCCTTTACCTGTTCAAATATTTTCCCGATGTAAATTCCGGCGACACCGATGGACATTAAAATCAATCCGGTTGAAAGCAGCATAAGAACCATGATGGACGTATAGCCGGGCAACGATCCCATTAAAAAATATCGGGTGACAATGTAGAATGCCCACAAAAGTGAAACGATAAAAAAGCCAAAGCCAATGTTGATGGAAATGCGCAGCAGTTTATCTGACTGAGAAGTAATACCATTTATAGCATGACCGATGAGTTTCCTCATGGTGTAAGTACTTCCTCCCTCCAGTCTTTTTTCATGCTGAATCGGGATGATGGTATAACTGAAACCAAGCAGACGGATCACCATTAAATAGTGCCTGTGAAATTCTTTGATTGACAGGAAAGCGGTGGCAACTTTTCGAGTGATCATAGAAAAACTTCCCACATCGTCCGTTGCCCGCTGATTTTCCGCGAGGTAATTGAACAAACGAAAAAACATTGCTGCTGCAAAATTTTTGAAGCCGGAATGTTTTCTTTTTATTTTTGATGTGTATACAATCTCGTAACCTGCGCGACATTTCTCAAGCATCTGTGAAATGTAATCCGGGTTATCCTGGAGATCGCAATCCATGATGACAATGTAATTTCCACAGGAGAATTCAATTCCTGCAGTGAGTGCATAATGCTGCCCGAAATTTTTGCTGAGACGAATACCTTTTACATTCGGGTTGGCAGAACACGCTTCGCTGATTTTTTTCCAACTCTCATCGCGGCTGCCGTCATCCACCAAAATAATTTCATACGACCCGGTTAACGGAGTCACTGTCGCGACAATTCTCCTCACCAATTCGGTAACCATTTTTTCAGCCTGGTAGACAGGACTTACGATCGAAATTTCCACTTCCTTCATCCCGTTACTCTGCAATCTAATTTCGTTTCAGCAACCTTGCAAAAAATGATTTCGGTTTTAAATCTGCCTCATCATCGTAATAACCATAACCTGCTCCATATCCGTAGCCATAACCATAACCATATCCATAACCGTAACCATAAGGGACAGAACCGCTTTTCACCGCATTTAAAATCATGCAGAGATTTTTTATTTTGCCTTCACGATAAATTTTATTGATGGCTTCAAGGTGATGCTTGCGCGTGATATACTGCCGAACGATGTAGATGGTAACCTGCGCATACTTAGCAAGAATCATCGCATCTGTAATCAGTCCGAGCGGAGGAGAATCAAGGATGATATAATCGTAATTGGCTTTGAGGTAATCAAAGAGTCTATCCATTCCTTCACTCATCATCAACTCGGCAGGATTCGGTGGTTTTGGACCTGATAAAACAAAGTCAAGGTTATTAATTCCTGACGATTGAATAATTTCCTTTTCCGTTGCATTTCCTATCAGGTAGTTACTTAAGCCAACGTCACTGATGAGACTGAATCGTTCCGGTGATTTAGGTTTTCTCAAATCAAAACCAATCATCACTGTTTTCTTCCCCGACAAAGCAATGATGGAAGCCAGATTCAACGCACAAAAACTTTTTCCTTCTGAACTCACTGAAGAAGTAATAAGGTAAACCTGGCATTTAGTATGTTCCGTATTAAAAAACTGGAGGTTGGTACGGATAGACCTGAATGCTTCAGCAATGTGTGACTTCGGATTGCTCTTAATGATCAACTCTTCTGTTGACGAACTTAATCCAACAATTCCCAACAACGGTATCGTAGTCTGTCGTTCCAGTGAAATCCTGTCCTGGATACGGTCATTCAGTACATCTTTAAAATAAATAAAACCGATCGGTAATAAGAGTCCGATAAAAAATGCAATCCCGTATGTTTCCTCTTTCACAGGTTTTAATGGAGTGTACGAAGCATGTCCGACATCAATGGATCTGTTGTCTGATGTAGCGGAAGCAAGTATAATTGCAGTCTCCGCTCGTTTTTGCATCAGGTATGTATAGAGTCCTGCTTTGATATCGTTCTGTCTTTTAATGCTGAGAAGTTCACGTTCTGTTCCGGGTAATAATTTAATTTTTCCTTCTACACGGTCACGTTGCAACCTCGCTTCACGTTGCGATGTCACCAATCCATCTCCAATACTGCGGATGTTCTCCAGTAAATTAGCGCGCGTGTTTTCAATCTGAGCATTCAACTGTCTCAACAACGGATTTTCAGATTTAGCATCCAATCCGAATCCCGTTTTCCTGCTTTCCAGTTCGTTGAGTTGAAGGATTAATTTCTGCAACAATGGATCAGCAATACCTAAACTGGAAGGTGATATTTCTTTCAGACTTTTGTCTCCCTTTACATAGTTTTCAAGATAGTTCAGAAAACTTATCTGAAGGTCAGTCTGTGCAATTCGTGAATCGTACTCCTTTGCACTGGAGAGATAAATAGATGCCTGCATACCAAGATCGGTGATGCCTTTATCTAACCGGAGTTTTTCATATGAACCTTCAATCATGTTCAGATCCTTGGCAATCAAGGCAAGCTGTTCATCAATAAAAAGTATTGAGTTCTCAGCAATCTGGTTTTTCTGTTCCACATTCCGCCTCATTGACTCTTCAACCAACATGTTCAAAAAGTCAACGGCTCTTTCCGGAACAGGATCCTCGATGCTTAGCTTTAAAATAGATGATGCCCTGCTGATTAAATCAACCTTTACGGCACCCATGAAATGCCCGATCATTCCATCACGCGAATTAAACCTGATGACGAAATTTCTCTTCTCGTTGCCGGGATTGGCAAAATAGGTATTGTTAAAAAAATCCTGTTTCTCGACAACAAATTTTCCAAGTTGACATGAAATTTTTTCTCCGAAGCGATGGATTTCCAGAAATTCCTTGTCGTTCACGGTCAAATGAAAAGACAACATGTATTTCGACTCGTTGATCACTTTAATCTTCAATGGTGTAGAATAGGCAAGGTAACTCAGCGTGTCA
>JAYTXY010000022.1:0-19741 GCA_043742705.1 Bacteroidota bacterium | reverse complement strand
TCACCAAAGTTCCAATGGTAATGTACACTCGTTGCTGCGCTGGTTGAACTATAAAAATGAACACTGTCAATATTTGTGGTTGAGGAGTAATGTTGGAAGTGTGCGTTACAAACTGGTGGTAGCGCTGCAGGAATGCGAACGCTATCACACCAAGTGTCTGTGCAAGTGCCTGCTGAATTAGAATCTCTCACTGTCAAACAAACATAGTACGTTCCTCCGTGTGGATAAAAATGCCAAGGATACGGTAAGTCAGATGTTGTGTTATCACCAAAACTCCATTGGTAATGAACGCTCGTTGCATTTGTTGAAATATAAAAATGAACACTGTCAATATTTGTGGTTGAAGAATAATGTTGGAAGTGTGCGTTACAAACCGGTGGTACCGCAGCAGGAATGCGAACGCTATCACACCAACTATCCGTGCATGTGCCTGTTGAATTGGAATCTCTCACTGTAAGGCACACGTAATACGTTCCCCCATGTGGATAAAAATGCCATGGATATTGCAAGTCTGATGTTGTGTTGTCACCGAAACTCCATTGGTAATGAATACTCGTTGTATTACTGGTTGAAACATAAAAATGCACGCTATCCGGATTGTTTGCTGAATAATGCTGGAAGTGCGCATTGCAAACAGGTTGCGCGTTCACATGCATCAAAGCCAGAAGTAAAAAAATAATTACAGAGAAACTTCGAAGTTTCAGAGTAGAAAATGAAATTGTAGTTTTTAGTTTCATGAGAGTCTGTCCTTAGCCATTTGCAAATATAAAAACATGGTATCCTTCTGAGTAAGATAAAGATACACAAATGAATGATTCGTCAATAGTATAATTTATTGCTGTAGTCAAGATGATGTTGCCCTAAAAAGCAACATGTTTCAAAAAACACCTAAATGGTAATTTGCTACTCAAAATTAAATCCTGACTTACTCCCCAATGCTGTATTCAGTTTTCTACACTTTGGGAATAAACTTCCCTATACAAAATTAAGTTTTAACAGGTACTACAATCACCGGCACTTTTGAATGACGAACTACATATTCGGCAACACTTCCCAAAAACAAATGACTTAACCCCGTTCTTCCATGTGTCCCCACGACAATAAGATCTGCAGACCATTCATCAGCGATTGAAAGAATTTCAGTTTTGGGAATTCCTTCCGGTGCGAAATACGAGGTTTTCTTCTCAAGACAGAGATCAGTTGCAATATGCCGGAACACCTGCTCCGCCTCTTGTCTGCCCGCTTCGATCATATCAGCCTCCGCTGATAATGGCACTCCTTCCATTGCACCAATGTTTACGATAATTTCAACAACCTTCACGAAAGCTACTTCTGCATTTAGTTTTTGAGCAAACTGCATTCCTGCTTTTGCCACTTCCATTGATTGCGGAGTGTTGTCAACTGCTATTGAAATTTTTTGAAGCTTCACGATTCCAGTTTTACTGAAATTTGCCGAAACAATCGTACCAAAAAAAACAGTGTTCATTCACCAAAATTATTCGAATCGATATACAATAGATAGAAAGCAGTAAACTTCTACAATTCAGAAAAATTATTTTACGATATTTGAATAATTGATCTTCTGATTTCTTAGACACCTGCTACAACTAATTACAACGGAAAACATTTAACCAATGATTGATTTGGAATTTTACACTCGCGAGTTTCGTTCAAATTCTGAAACGTTTGAAAAATTGTTGTCCCATATCAACGAAAAACAGATCAGATGGAAACAGGATAGAGGCAAATGGAATCTGCTTGAAATAGTTTGTCACCTCGTTGATGAAGAACGCGAGGATTTCAGAACGCGACTCAAGCTGGTGTTGGAAAATCCTGTCACACCATTTCCATCGATCGATCCTGTTGGCTGGGTTACTTTACGTAAATACGCAGAACAAAATTTTAAAAATATTTTACAGAAATTTATCCTTGAACGTAATCATTCCATTGAATGGCTGACATCACTTAGCTCTCAAAAATGGGATAACACATATGTGCATCCCACGATCGGACCTATGTCAGCGAAATTTATTTTGTCGAACTGGCTGGCACATGACTACCTCCACATCCGGCAAATCATTAAACTCAAATACGATTACCTGAAAGAAATATCTTCTCAGGATTTGAATTATGCAGGGAACTGGTAACTTCAGAGTTTTTTAATAATGTCTTCAATTCTTTTTTTCTGATCATCCGGAGCTTTTCCAAGAGCAATTTTATAGTTGACAATCGCTCCTTTCTTATCTCCTGCTCCAGCTAATGCTTCCCCTAAACTATCATACACATTCCATGAAGCGGGATATCGTTTTACATTCGTTCTGAAAACATCCGTTGCTTCTTTCGTTTTGCCCTGACCTATCAACTGGTAACCATATGTATTTAACTGCGCTTCATCAGCAACTTCCATGGCGTCTTTTCGCAAAGCATCTGCTTCAAGTTGTTTACCCTGCTTGTCGAGCAATTTCGATTTTGTAGTGAGATTCAAAAATGTCTTGTTCATGTTGATTGACTTATCAATCCATGCAGATGCTTCTTCAAGGTGTATGTTGTTGCGAATGCAATACTCAGCTCCCTGGTTAAATCCCTGCCAGGAAAAACCACTCAAATTCGTCAACTCCTGGCGCATACTTTGGAAAACTGTTTCATGAACATCGACTTCTACTTTAAAAGGAACAGAGAGTTTTTCCCAATGAAGAACTGCCAGCACAGATTGCTCTTTCGGCTCATTGAAAGAATAACTTAACCAATCCTGCATCGGTGCGGCCGCAGGATTTACTTTCACACGCAATGCATCTTCCTTTGTCCTTATAAAAAAAACTTCCCCATGCGCCTGAGTTGTTTGAAAAAATAATGGTCCACTCCTTCTGAGTCGGAATCATGTGTAAACCATATTTACCGCCAGGAAGTGACTTACCTTCAATCTTTACATCCGTAGAAAATGAAATGGTGGTATTTTCATTTGCACCTGCACGCCACACTTCATCGTACGGAACAAGTTCTCCCCACACTGTCCGACCTTTCACCAAGGGACTGTGATAACTGATTGTAATATCCGTAAGACCGATGCGCTGCATGACAGAAGCCTGCTGACTTGCTTCGGGTTCGGTGAGTTTTACTTGTGCTGAAGAAACCTGGCTTCCGGAAATCAGTAACAAAGAAATGAGTAATTTTTTCATGATGTTATAGTATTTGTGATTATAGATAATGTATGCAATCAATGGCTAAAGGTATTTACTATTTCGCGGATGTTGTACCCACATGATCATGTTGAGTTGTTTCCAGTTTGCAATTCGCAGTTTGCAATTGGCAACAAACTTCTTTTTTTGCAAACTGCGAATTGCAAACTGGAAAACTGTCAATTACTTTGTTCGTAACTACGTCTGAATAAGTTGCATGCTCCAATGTTTCATACCTAAATTTATATTCAGACCAAGGAGTAGGTAAGCGATTTTTACAACAACAAAAATTTGAACGGATGCTCATGATATTTTTCATGTGCCTTTCAGATTATCGCTGAACAATTCATGAATTGTTCTTCCTGTTTCTTAACCACTAACCCTAAACAAATAACACTATGAATGACGCTCTCCATTGGAATAAGATTGCCGACAATTACGACAAAGAAATTTTCAACGTATTTAAAAACGACAAGAAGAAGAAGTTAAAAAAATACATCCGAAAATATGCCAACAAAGGAAACACTGCCATTGATTTCGGTTGTGGAGTTGGTAAAGCACTGCCTCTTCTGGCTCCGCTGTTTAAAGAAATCATCGGCATTGATGTTTCCAAAAAATGCATTGCCATTGCGAAATCTTCGCCTTATAAAAATGTTGTTTTCAAGGAAGCTGATTTAGCCGCAAAAAAAATTAATGTTCCGACTGTTGATTTTGCTTTTTGCTGTAACGTAGCGATGTCTGACAACGTTGCAAGAAATCATCGCATCATCAACAACGTGTTGAGTGCATTAAATAAAGGAGGCGTTGCGCTTTTCGTTTTGCCTTCGCTTGAATCAGCATCTCTTTCAGCCTGGAATTTGATCAGCTGGTACGACAAAGAGGGAGTTGATCTTCCGAATATTCCAAAAGATGATTTAGATCTTTTAAGTGCAAACAACCAGAAGCACGTGATGGATGGCGTTGTAATGATTGATGGTGTGCCGACCAAACATTATCTCGTCTCCGAATTGTATGCGTTGTTTAATTCCGGAAATTTTGTCCTTCAGAAACTCGATCGCCTTGAATACGGCTGGGATACTGAATTTCAATCTCCTCCGAAATGGCTGCAAGCGCCTTATCCGTGGGATTGGGTGGTAGAAGTAAAACGCAAAAAGTTTTAACGATACGGAAATTACGAAATCGTTTTTTCAAAACCGGATTGCTTATTTAATCTTCGCTTCTTTACATGATATCACAAACGATCGCTAAGCGATGGCTTGCAGCTTTTAACGCGCATGATCTGGAAAAACTTCTTGCTTTGTATGATGATCATGCTGAACATTTCAGCCCGAAACTGAAAATAAGAAAGCCGGAAACGAATGGCATCATCAAAGGAAAAGATGCGTTGAGAGATTGGTGGAAAGATGCGTTCGAACGTTTACCAGACTTATCATATCGCGAACTTTCAATTACAGCAAACGATGAACGTGTTTTTTTGGAATACAAAAGAACTGTTTCGGGAGAAGATGATATGACGGTTGCTGAAGTGCTTGTAATTGAAAACGGGTTGATCATAGCGTCAAGAGTTTATCATTCTTAGTTGGTTTATTGGTTTAGTAGTTCAATAGTTCATTGGCTGATTCGATCATTAATTGAATAAGTTGAACAAAAGGGAGCGAGAAATTGATGACTGTTAGAACAAAAAAACTCTGCTACCTCTCACTCTCCCACTTTCTCACTTTCACACTTTCACAGCTCACCCACTTATTCAACCTAATCAACTCAATAACTTTATTACTAAATTTTACACATGGCCTTTCTTGAAAAATTTCTTTACTTAAAAAAATCAAAACTTCGCGGAGCCGGTAAAGGTCTATTTACACGTGTTGATATTCCGAAGAGGACGCGCATTGTTGAATACAAAGGTCGTTTGCAAGCATGGAAAGATGTAAAGGATGAGGACGGATACAATCATTATTTATTCAAACTGAATTCTCGCGCAGCTGTGAATGCACTCAATTACAAAAAAACATTCGGGCGTTATGCGAACGATGCACGCGGCTTTGTTCGTGTGGAAGGATTGCGCAACAATTCAGAGTATGAGACGAAAGGCAACAAGGTTTACATTGATGCTGTTCGTAACATCAAAAAGAATGAAGAGATCTTTGTTGAGTACGGGGGAAATTTCTGGGCGTTGCTAAGAAAGATAGAACGAGAGAAAAGAAAGAAATTAAAAGTTGGAAATCAAAAGTCAAAAAAATGATCAATTAAAAATCACTTTTTGTGAGTGAACAATTTTACCACCTTGATCCTTTACAGAAATCAAATAATTTCCTGAAGCAATATTTCCGCGATCAAGAAAGAAAACAACACCACTAACTTTCTTACTGACGATCATTTGTCCTGAAAGGTTTGTCAACTCAATCATGCCATCAACAACAGGCGTTTCAAGAGTAACTGTAATCTTATCTGAAGAAGGATTTGGAAAAACCTGAACACTGTTCTTTTCAATGTTGTTATTAATTCCCGTTGTTAAAGGAATATGATAAAACACAATGTTGTTAGCAGATCCTGAATTCGGAATTCCAACAGAATCTCCTGAAGCATTGATACCCAAATCAGCCGGACTTGTCAATCCGCTCATCACAACAGTTGGTCCGGTGGTAAAAGCAGAATCAAATTTATTGAGTGTATTTCCCCACGATGAAACATACCAGTTTCCTTCGGGATCGCGCGTGATTCCATCGCAATTACCAAGCGAAGTAGTCTTCAACGTACTGATTACGGAATCGGACATACTCATCGCCTGAACCGGAGCATTGGTTCCCCAGGTAACAAAAACACAACGGTTGTGCGTTCCGTCATAAATAATTCCATTGGGGGTTTTTGTTGTGCTCGCCATCACATTAAAAGCAGAAGTCAGAACATTCAACCGGTAAATTTTCTTTCCAGTAAAATCTGTTGCAAAAAGAAAATGTCCGCCATCGGTTGTCAATCCGTTAAGAAAAGTTGCACCTAGGCTAACGTTAAAGATCTGGCTGCCGGTTGCAAGGTCAAATCCTTTAATGAACGCTCCGTCACAACAATACAAAGTGCTTCCAAGTATTTCTATTCCATGAGGACCGGAAGGAATGCCCGTTGCAAATGAAGTCAACACTCCGGAAGAAGGATCGTAACTATGGATTTCACCGGAACCGTTTTGCCCTACCATCCAGCGGCTGTTTACAACATCATACTCCACACTTTCAGGAGAACTGAATGTTTGACAAACAGCAATAACAGGGAAGATTAACGAGAGAATAGCGATCAATTTTTTCATAAGTGGAATGTGAAATGTATGGTAAATCTATGCAAAATTATTTCCCTCAGACACTATTTATAAAAAGCTGCTTTCTACGATGAGAAATCACTCCATGTTCTGATTTTTTTTAACTTCACATCATCAATTACACGAACTACAAAACCAAATCATCATGAGAAAACGAAACATGTACCTGTTGACAGCATGCCTGTCAATAGGAATTGCACTGACAAGTTGCAATCAAAAAAAAGAAAAAATTACTGACATTCCTTTTACAACTCAATCAGCGGATGCAAAGGCTTCGCTTCAGGAAGGTTTAACCAGTGCAGACCAGGGAGATGCTCAAAAAGCAAAAGCCCTTTATACAAAAGCGATCAGCCAGGACCCAAAGCTTGCAATTGCTTATATACTAAAAGCAAGTACAAATGAAACTCCGAAAGAATTCGCAGAGGATCTTGCGAATGCAAAAGCAAATCTTGAAGGAGCAAGTGAATGGGAAAAACTTTATTACGACTATCTATCATCGTTTATGAGCGGAGACTGGGACAAACGTCTTGAAATCACTCAAAAGATTGCTTCACTTTATCCTGATGCAGCACGCGCTCAGGTTGATTTAGGAACAACCTATGAAGGCGGAAACCAGGAAGCAAAAGCAAGAGAATGTTTTGAAAAGGCAGTTGCGCTAAATCCGAATTGGGTTGGCGGATACAAAGCATTGCAGGTCTCTTACCTGTTTATCGGACCAAAAGATTTAAAGAAAGCTGAGGAGAATGCATTGAAGGTGGTACAGCTTGCACCTGCAAGTGCCGGTGCCCAGGTTGCGTTGGGAGATTGTTACCGTGGAGAAAATGATCTGCAAAAAGCACGTGATGCATACTCAAAAGCCATTGAATTAGATCCTTCAGCATCGGAACCCTATTACAAAAAAGGTAATGCCAATTCTTTTTTAGGAAACCTGGATGAAGCAAGACAAAATTTTACCGATGGCGGGAAACATGATGATACAAGATCAGGTGCCGTCACCAGCATTGCAAACACATACCTGTATGGCAACGATTACAAAGCTGCGATGAACTTGTTGTGTGAACAGGCTGCAGGAATGGATGCATCCGGAGAATCGAAGGATAAAATCTCAACAGATAAATACAATTGCCTTTCATCATGCGCTTCAATTGCCATGCACTATGGAGATGCTGCCAAATTAAAAGAAGTGGTAGCACTGATGGATCCACTAAGTACAGAAATCGGAAATGACCTTGGCTCAGAGGAAGCAAAAATAAACCAGAAAGCAACGATGCTCTATTGGGCATCTGTTCTCGCTGCAACAGAAGGGAACATGGATGTTGCGAAAGCAAAAGCTGAAGAAATGAAAACGATGCTGAACCCGATCAAAAATCCGAACAAGCTCGATCCATACGAGTTTGCACTGGGCTATATCTGCATGAAAGAAAAAAATTACTCAGATGCTGTGAAGCATTTTGAAAAGACACAGCCCGATAACGTCTACAATAAATACTGGCTGGCAATGTCGAATGAAGCTGCAGGAAATAAAGACAAGGCGAATTCACTCAATACTGAAATTTCAAATTACAATTTCAATGAGGTTGGTAATGCATTAATCAGGAATGAAGTAAAAAGCAAGCTTGCCACCCGTTGATATCAAAAGAAAATATTTTGTAAAAAAGAAAGAAGAGCTGAATAATGGCTCTTCTTTTTTTTCGTCAAGAAATAATAATCAATCGGATTAATGTTCTGTCTTTTTTGTTTTCAAAGACTCCTTCACTCTTTTCCAGTCCATTGAAAAAGGCTGCTCTTTAAAGCCGGGAGCCGTTTTATACTCCAGTGCCGATTTAATACGGGAACTTGTATTTGGATGAGTGGAAAGCCATTCCATCTTCTCTGAATATTTTTCAACGCTTGCATATTTTTCTCTCAACCTTCTCATAAAAGCAGACATACTTTTTGGATTTAATTTTGCTTTTTCCATCAATGCAAATGAAAAGTCATCGGCTTCCTTTTCCTGCCCGCGATCGAATACGGTTGACAAAGCTGTTCTCCCAATTTCAGAAATCATCACACCATCACCGCCGGAAATAACAGAAAACAAAATTGAAAGTCCCAACTCTTTTCCCAGTTTAGAAACAACGTGTCTCTTTTCTGCATGACCTATTTCATGAGAAAGAATTGCAGCAAGTTCTTCCGGGCTTTCGCAGAAATCAACCAGTCCGCTGTATACATAAATATTACCTCCCGGAATCGTAAATGCATTGATGACCGGACTTTCAATTACCTTGATGTGATAATCATATTCTGTTAAACCAATGTTTGAAACTAATCGTGATTTAATAATTCCTACTGCAGAATCCACTGTCGGATCTGAATAAACAGTCGTTGTCGGATCATGTTCGATGGCATCAGAAATTATTTTTCCCAATTTTTCTTCGTTAGCGATCGACAACATCGATGCATCAGAAGAAGACTTGAAAAAGGGTAAATAAGAAAATCCAATCCACAACACAGCAAATATTCCCACCAAGATTAGTAAGTCTCTGACAATTGATTTTCTCATGTTACAACTTTGGAGGATTGTTTACCGGACCTTCATTTTCACCTGCAGCTTCACGAATGGCGAATACTTTTTGATAGGCAATTTTCCCAAAGAAGATATAGTAGTAATACATTCCTTTTCTCGCTTTGATGGCTGCAATAATTCCGATCACAAAGTATGCAAGGTTGGCAATGATAGCAGCAATCACGTATCCCTTGAAATTATTTGTCACGTGCCAGTCCTCATAAATTAAAATACGAAGTCCCCAAAACATAGCCCCTGCATTTATCAACGTAGTGGGAATGGTTGATATCAATGCCTGGTAGGAATGAAACCGAACGAATCGGCTTTTTGATTTATTGATGTAGTAATAAATTACAGCTGCTATCAGGTTGATGACAGGCAACGGAAGACCTGCACCCAATGCTGCGAACATCATCAGGTAAGCTCCCATTGCATCTTCCTTTTCACGAATCGTTAATTCATCCGGTTGTTCCAGCGGATAATATCCGGGTTGTGTTTCCATTTTGTTTCGTTCTAAGTTTTATTCCCTTCCTGAAAAAGGAGGATACTCGTCCGTCATGTACGTGAGGTAAAGATTTAATCGAGTTGTCCAGCGAATGGTCCCGACATTGAATTCATGCATCGACACCGGGTATTTTTCAGTAAACAGAACAGACCACCATGCAATGAAAGAAAGAATCGCTCCCCAGATCATTCTGAAAACAAGAACAAAGAGATGAGGAAATGCACAGTAAATAAAACCGAAGAAGGCTTTTAACAAAAGCGTTCCGCGACTTAAGTTTTCCGGGTAAGGCATTTCAAATGAAGTTTTGTCATCGGTGCCGTCTAAAAAGAAAGCAGGATAACCATCAGAAAGATTATTTCTTCTTGCACTCAGACGGATGCTCCATTGAGTAAGCTTCACCTGGTATTCAAAAAAACTTTCCGGGTAACGGCCGGTAAAGAGAATGACCCAAAAAGAAATGAAAGTGAGAATGGCCCCCCAGATTCCGAAGAACATGAGCAAAAAAATGTGTGGCAATGTCATGTAAATAAATCCGAAGAAAGTTCGTAAAAGCAATTCGCCACGCGAATAATTTTCCTGGTGAGTAATAGTTAGTTTCATTGTGTTGTGTGTTTTATGTGTGTGCAATAAATTATCTGTTCATCGCGTAAATGTATAAATTTATCAATCAATTGTTTTTTTATTTGCGACAATCAAGGAAGCATGTTTGATCACTCTGAATAAATTAATTTTAAGGACCCTGATCAAAAATAATAAAGTAAATTAGCAGCAACTTGATTGGTTCATTTGATTATTGGTTGATTTGGATAACGTAAGTGGTAAAGTAAAAGATTATTAAAAATGGTATTAAAGAAAATTATTTATTCAATATTTCTTCTCATTGTTTTTTTTCTGAGTTCATATTCTTCAGTAGCGCAGTTAACTCCGGTAGTTGATTCCATTCCAATGAGTGATGGGAGAAAACTCGCTGCTGACGTTTACATTCCAAGTGGAATGTCACAAGGTCCGGTGATTTTAATTCAAACTCCCTACAACCGTCTTTACTATCGCTTCGGACTTCCGTTACAAACAGGCATGAACATCAACAACAGTAACTACATTTTTGTGATTGTCGACTGGCGCGGATTTTATGGCTCATCGGCCGCAGCATATGTTGGCAGTCCGGCTCTCGGTGTTGACGGCTACAATTGCGTGGAATGGATTTCACAACAAACATGGTCTAATCAAAAAATCGGAACGTGGGGACCTTCAGCGCTTGGACGGGTTCAGTTTCAGACTGCAAAAAAAAATCCTCCGCATCTCACCTGCATTTGTCCCTTGGTTGCAGCGCCACAATACGATTACACAGAATATTTTCCGAATGGTGACTTACGAACTGAATATGTAGAACAGTTGGATGCATTGGGTTTCGGACTCTCCCCTATTTTAATGGCGCACACATTACACGATATGGCTTGGACGATCTCTGAGAATACAAATTTTTATCCGGATAGTATTCGTGTACCTTGCCTGATGATCGGCGGATGGTACGATCACACGGTTGAGTTCATGCTTCCTTTTTTCAATGCAATTCGGACACAGTCGCCCTTGAATGTCCGCGATCAACATCGCTTGTTAATGGGACCGTGGGTGCACAGTGGTATTGGCTCAACAACACAGGGAGAACTTTCGTATTCGTCAGCTGCACATAAGAGCGATACCATGGCGCTTGCATTTTTTGATTATCATTTGCGTTCAATCGCGAATGGATGGAATACATCAACCTTTGTTCAGTATTACCAGATGGGAGAAAATGACTGGCAGACAAATGCGTCATGGCCTCCTTCAGGAACAACGAATACAAATTTCTATTTTCATCAAAATGGTTTGCTTGACAATGTTCAACCTTCAACTGTTTCTGACAGCATTACGTTTACGTATAATCCGAACGATCCGTCACCGACTGTTGGCGGACCAACATTGAGATTAGATCTTGAACAAGGCCCTTACGATCAGTCTTCACTTGTTGAAAGCAGAAATGACATTTTAGTTTTCACAACGGATGCTCTTACACAGAATGCTGTGTTGAAAGGCAACGCGATTGTTCACTTGAAAATTTCTTCGGATAAAAAGGATACCGATTTTGATGTGCGTTTAACAGATGTTTATCCTGATGGTCGTTCCATGCATGTGAATGACGGAACCATGCGAATGAGATTCAGGAATGGTAATACTGCAAGTGACACTGTAGCGATGGTTCCGGGAACGACATACGATTGCGACATCACTCTTCCTGCAACAAGTCTGACTTTTTTAGCAGGACATAAGATTCGTGTCGATGTGACATCATCCAATTATCCACGCTTCAACCGGAACATGAACACAGACGGTCCGATGTACCCGGGAAATAGTCTTGACAGTTTGGTGAATCCTGTTGTTGCAACAAACACGGTTTATATAAATAGTAGCCATTCTTCTTTTATGACATTGCCATTGGTTAATTATGTTACCGCTACTCATGAAACAGGCGATTTTAAAAACCAGCTTACAATTTTTCCAAATCCTGTGACTGATGAGTTGAACATTAATATACTTTCCCGCAATGCTTACCAGGTTGAAATTTTCAATTCGCTTGGAGAAGCACTGATCAATGTTCAGAACAAAAGCAACATTGATATTTCAGGGCTTGCGGCAGGAATTTATTTTTTAAAAGTGAAACAGGGAACTGATTTCAGAGTACAAAAATTTATCAGGCAGTAACCAAATTCATTTTCGTCAATGAAACTCTTTTTTCAAAAAGCTCTTCGGATCGTATGGAAAATCATCAAATGGTTTTTCATACTCAGTATTGCTTCTGTCATATTCTTTCGCTTTGTTCCCATTCCGATTACGCCATTGATGATTGTTCGTTGCATCGAGCAGAAACTGGATGGCAAGGAAATGAAACTCAAAAAAGACTGGATGTCCATTGACCGGATATCAGTCGCTATGCCAATGGCTGCAATGGCTGCAGAAGATCAGAATTTTGAAGAGCACAACGGCTTTGATTTTGAAGCGATCAAAAAAGCACAGATCTATAATGAAAGACACAAAGGAAAAAAAGTTCATGGCGCGAGCACGATCAGCCAGCAGACTGCTAAAAATGTTTTCCTGTTTCCTGCGAGAAGCTGGATCAGAAAAGGTTTTGAAGTGTACTTCACGTTCCTGATTGAAATTTTCTGGAGTAAACAACGGATCATGGAAGTGTACCTGAACGTCATTGAAACAGGAGACGGTATTTACGGTGCGGAGTCTGCAGCACAGGAATACTTTCACAAACCTTCAAAAAAACTTTCCGTGAGGGAAGCTGCCTTGATTGCGGCAGTCTTGCCGAATCCACGAAAATGGTCACCGGTAAAACCTTCCGCCTTTGTACAACGAAAGTCAATTCGCATCATTCATTTCATGAGTTACCTTGATCCCATTGACTGACAATAAAGATTTGTTCGCCAACAAAGGCAAACGGTTAATGTAACATCAGAAAAATTTCTTGTTAGTCGTGATTTATTAGATGATATTTGAGAAGCGAAAATCAGTCGTTGAAAAATATATTTAAAAACGAATCCTCTCAGTTCATTGCTTTTGTAGCAGTCGTGCTTCTCTCGCGCGTACCGTTTCTTTTTTCAGGATTTGGTCTTGATCCTGATTCATGGGAAGTGGCGCTCACTGCCAAACACATTTCTGAAACCGGAACGTATGAAGTGTCGCGGTTGCCGGGATTTCCTGTTCACGAACTTCTCTGCTCCCTTTTTTACAATGGCAGTTATGTTACGCTGAATATACTCTCAACAATTATCAGCACAATTGGTTTCTTTTTTTTCGCGCTCACTCTGAAAGCACTTCGTTTCAAAAATGTTTTTCTTGCAAGCTTCGCTCTCGCTGCCGTTCCTGTTGTATTCATCAATTCAACTACGACCATTGATTATAACTGGGCACTTGCTTTCATATTGGTTGGATTTTATTTTGTGGTAAAAGACAAACCTTCCATCGCCGGACTTTTTCTCGGGCTTGCAATCGGCTGCCGCATTACATCCGGTGCCATGCTTCTGCCCTTTGCAATCATGATTCCGAGAGCGGACGAAATGAGAAACAATTTTATCCGCATTGCAAAACTTATTTCAACCACTCTAATCGTTGCAGCACTTTTATTTCTTCCTGTGCTATATCATTACGGATCAGGATTCTTTTCTTACATAGACCAACCGTATCCTCCGATTCCCAAAGTGCTTTACAAACTTACCATGGATGTGTGGGGTACTGTTGGATTTGCAGGATTGGTAATCGCCACGTGCCTGTTATTGCTTCCTAACAGAGCTTCCGCAAGAAAATATTTATTTCCACGTTCAGTCAATGAGAAATATGTGGTGGCATGGCTCGTTGCCATCGATCTTTACATCATCGCATTTTTGAAATTGCCAATGGAATCGGGTTACCTGATTCCTATTGTTCCGTTTGTCATTCTTGTTTTCGGAAAATACCTGTATGAAAGGGCTTTTGTTTTCTTTGCCATTACACTGATTGTTTCTCCGTTTATTGCAAGTATTACTCCTGCTAATCGTAAAGAAACTCCTTCCGCGTCATCGTTGACATTGAATTTTAGATCCGGAAGTGAGGAATTGCAGTTCGATCTTTTACAGGGGCCAGTTTTCTCCTACGAGTCACAGCGTCAAAACGCTCTGACGTACGCAAATCAGGTTCTTCAGTCTGCAGATACGGTCCATAAAAATACTCTCCTCATCTGCGGACGCTGGTATACACAACTCGCGATCTTACAGAACGACACGTTGAAAAAATCAACCCGGTTTGTTGATTACGTAAGCCAGGAAGATCTTTTGAAATACATCGGGCTGAACTATGAAATCTGTTACCTGCCGCAACAGGATTATTTCAATCTTTTGAAATTCGGATACAATGCTAACCTGTTCGGAGCAGTACCTTTCATAAAAGAAAATCGCTGACTTTAAATTCCAAATCCAAAACCAATACGAATGATAGGATTCTGATAAGGTGAATTACGGTCTTCATTAAGGTTATAAAGTAAAAGGATGTTCAATGATGAGCGATCACCAAGAGGTTGCCTGTAACCTCCTCCTACATAGAAGCCAAATACACTTTGTCGCACATATCGTTGACGGATATAATCGGGAACTTCAAGACTTAATACTTCACCTTCAACATGTGCAAAAATATTCTCAAGAAAATAGTAACGGGTAAAAATACTTCCGCCATAAATGTTGGTTGAGTAAGAAGGATAAATATTGTAAGGATCTTTGAACTTGTAATAAATGTAGGTTGCGCTTACTCCTACAGACAACTGTTCTGTAATCCGATAACCAACGAGAGGATTGACATCAACAACCGTTTGGTCACCGAACTGCAAACCGAAATTACCACCAAAGTAAAGTCGCTCACCGAACGTTTGATCTTTCAGCGACTGTGCAGAAAGATTTAACGAAGAAATACTGAACACAACAAGAAATAGAAATAGTTTAAATAGATGCTTCATCCTGTTACCGGTTTATGCGGTAAAGTTAGATAGAATTTTGTATTGACTGTGCCAGGAAAGAAAGAATGAATGATTATTCCAACCCGTAAAAAAATTAGAGAGATTTTTCTTAGCGTCTTCGCGCCTTGGCGGTTATCTTTACCGCAAAGACGCAAAGGCACAAAGTTGTTTCATCATTTAATCGAGAAGAAACCACATACTGAAAAACCTTTCTATTTAAAATTGCTTCTTCGGCTTAGAACATTTTGTTTATTTTGTCAGACATTAGCTAAACATTAACCAAACTAAGAATGAATATTGTCATCACAGGCGCCAGTTCAGGCATCGGCTTTCAAACATCGCTTGCATTGTCTTCCATTGCAGGAAATGCAGTAATTGCCATTTCAAGGAACAAAGAAAAGCTTGATCAACTCAAAAAGAAATCACTGGAACAAAATCAGCAATCAAATTTATCTGTGATTGCAGGAGATATTTCAGATGAACAATCTGTTCAACTGCTAAACAAAGAAATAAAATCCAGGTTCGAACATGTAGATGTTCTCATTAACAACGCAGGACTTCTCATCAACAAACCTTTTGAAGAGCTGACTTCAAAAGACTGGATGGATGTTTACACAACGAATGTTTTCGGAGCAGTGAATATCATCCGTAGTTTAGTGTCACTGATGAAACCCGGCTCACACATTATTAACATTTCCAGCATGGGTGGAGTTCAGGGAAGTGCAAAGTTCAAAGGATTGTCCGCTTACAGTTCGAGCAAAGCAGCTTTGGCTGGATTGACAGAATGTTTAGCGGAAGAATTCCGTGATAAAAAAATATCGGTGAATTGTCTTGCGCTAGGTTCAGTGGAAACTGAAATGTTTACTGCCGCGTTTCCATCTTCCAAAGCCTCTGTTTCAGCAAAAGAAATGGCTGAGTTCATTTCACGGTTTGCAACAGAAGGTCAACAATTTTTCAATGGAAAAATAATTCCGGTTGCCAATTCAACACCATAAAAATTAAGTTCAAAGTTTTTAGTTCAAAGTTCAAAGTTGGCTTCGTCCTCACCTGACAGGTAGGAATTCTCCTGTCAGGTTTCGAATGATTTACAGACTACATGATGCTCCGTTCGAGATTCCATTTTGTATCTTTGAAAATATGAAGCGGATTTTTCTTCTGTTATTATTTTCATTCATTGTTTGCAACTGCTTTTCACAGGGGGTCAATAATCTTTGGTTGATGGGGTATGCTAACTGGCATGGACCTCCATGGGGAGGAATAAAAATGGACTTTACCGGCGGTGTTCTTAATGTCAATTACCAATCCGGAGTTATGGATTTTAATTGTACCAATGGAGTGATTTGTGACAGAAGAGGGAATCTCCTTTTTTGTTCAAACGGAATTTATATTGCAAATGCTCAATTTGATACCATGCAAAATGGAGGTGGCATTAATCCAGGATTTTATACTACCCAAAGATTAAATGATGGTCTTGCAATTCCTCAGGGAAATTTGATAATCCCTCTTCCTAATGATACGGACAAATACTATCTATTCCATGAAACAAGTGACGATTATGGAAACACTTATTGTACACTGAATTTATATTATTCCATTATTGATATGACACTGGATAATGGTAAGGGTGCCGTTACTCAAAAAAATGTTGTGCTTTTAAATGATAGTTTGGTAGGTGGAAGGCTAACTGCTTGCAAACATGCAAACGGTAGAGATTGGTGGCTAATTGCTCATCAATTTAATAGTAATCGTTATTATAAATATTTGTTTACACCGTTCAATATAATCTTGGGGCCATTCATACAAGATATAGGCGTACAAAGGGGAATTAATTTTGGTCAGGTTGTCTTTTCTCCTGATGGAAATAAATTTGCAAACTATGAACCTACTGGTGATTTGGATATTTTGGATTTTGATCGTTGTACAGGTGATTTCAGTAACTTAATACATGTGGATATTAATGACACTGCGGGTAGTGGAGGAGTTGCCTTTTCTCCCAACTCACGAGTACTGTATGTTTCTTCAATGAATTATGTTTACCAGTTTGACATGACTGCATCTGATATTCCATCTTCACAAACAACAGTTGCTGTTTATGATGGATACTATTCTCCACAATTTCCACTCGCCACCTCATTTTATCTAAGCCAATTAGCCCCTGATGGAAAGATTTATATTAACTGTGGAAACGGAACGGTTGATATTCATGTTATCAATTATCCTGATAGTGTTGGTTTAGCTTGTGACCTCTGCCAACATTGTATTCATTTACCCGCTTACAATGGATTTACAATTGCTAATCACCCCAATTATTTTCTCGGAGCGGAAAGTGGAAGTATCTGCGACAGTTTGACAACGTCAGTTCAAAGTTTATCAGTTCAAAGTTTAAAGCTGGAGTTGTTTCCAAATCCTGTATTTAATGAGAACATAACCTTAACTTATAATGTCCTCCATGAGCCAGGCTTACTCATCATAAACAATATTGAAGGCAAAGAAGTAATAAGTTACAATTTGCCTCAGTGGAGTAGTGTTCAGCATTTAAAACTTCCGAAACTTTCTGGTGGAATTTATATTGCAAGGTTGCTAAGCAATAAAAGTTCTGCTGATGTAAAGTTTTTTGTTGAGTGAAAAACTAGTTCAAAGTTTTTAGTTCAAAGTTGGCTTCGTCCTCACCTGACAGGAGAATTCCTACCTGTCAGGTTTCGAATGATATACAGCCTGCATGATACTCAGTTGGTAATTCCATTTTCATCTCGACCTGTCAGGTTATACTGCGCGACCTGTCAGGTGAATAAAATTCAACTAAGAGGTTTACTTCTTAATAATTTTTTTCACGATTGTCTGATCCTCACTTTGCAACGTCAACGAATAGACACCGGAAGAAACGTGAGACAAATCAAAATTATACTTCGAACTTGCAGATACTTTTTCAACTATCTTTTCTTCAATGGTTTTGCCAAGAACATCAGTAAGTTTCAGACTCCATTTTTTTTCCGATTGAGCAGAACTAAAATTAACTGATAGTTGATCATTTGCCGGGTTTGGATAAACCATTACCACTGCATCACTCTTGATTGGCGAAATTCCTACAGGCGCTGTAATGTGAACTGAGTCACAACGCGTATCTGTACATCCGTTTGCATCAGTTGCTGAAAGACAAACGCGGTAACCTCCCAAACCTGAAAACTGGTGAGTCGGATTTTGTGAAGTGGATGTATCATTCAATCCTGAAGCAGGATCATCGAAATCCCAGCTCCATGAAACCGATCCGGGCGTGTTGTCCATAAAACTAACATCAGTAACAACTACATCTGAATTAAATGCAGCAGTTGGTCCTGAATGAACAGTTGCAATTACAGGAACTCTTGCACTCGTACACGGTGGTCCCTGAATTTCCCAATCGTAGAAATAATAATAGAAGTTAGTTCCGGCATTTGTTCCGGTGAGTTTAATGAGTCCAGGTATCGTATACGGAAATGAGATCCCTGCATTATTCCTGTAAAGGTTTACTGTTCCTTCACAAGCAAGTTCCAGTTCATGATCGACAGGCAAATTAAAATTGAGCGTCACACGACTTTCTCCATCGGGAATATTTACGGTTACGGAATTGATTACTTCACTATGGCGTAGTAGTTCTATCGTCCTGTCACCGGCTCCCTGTGCATATACTTTCACGGAGATTAATGTAGCAGGAGCATAACAATCGAAAGAAATATTGTGATAGTTTGCACCGGTAAAAAAATTCCCGCCACCAAGGGCGCTATCAGGTTCAGCAGTAAACTGAACAGCTGAATTTACATCTCCTTCCACATAATACGTAGTTGAGCCGGTGAGAACAGGTGTGATAAAAGATCCGCCTGTTGCAACGAGGTTTCCTCCCACAGGTGCATCGTACCAACGGATAAAATCAGCTCCGACAGCTGAAAGAGGAACCGTTCCTGACGTACAAACAGATGAATCCGTTACCGCAGGTGATGCCGGTAAACTAACAGTTACAAAATTATTTTGCACGGATGTGTTATCTCCGTTTGCATTCGAAGCAACCAATGTTACTGTAAACGGACCGCTTGTACGATACTGATGAGTTGGGTTTTGAACGTGCGAAGAATCTCCATCGCCAAAATACCAATGCCACTCATCAGGATGCGATGTTGATTCATCTGTAAATGAAACTAACCCATTGCAACTTGTTGTATTGATGGATGAAAACTGCGCGACAGGAATTGCGGCAACGTCTGCACACTGAAGAGCAGCAAGAGCATTGACTCGTCCTGATCCTAGCTGACCGATTTTTCCAGGGTTTTGCGCATCGATATTATCACATGAACTTTTGAGACAACTAACAACTTGTGCATTCGTCAATAGTGTATCATAGGATTTGATCAATCCGCATAAGCCAGCCACCATCGGACATGCCATGGAAGTACCGCTTTGACTTCCGTACGCAATGTTAGATCCCGCCAATGTGCTGTAGATACTACTTCCGGGAGCCATTACACTAATCCACGGACCGAAGTTTGAAAAACCCGAAAGTGCATCCGTACTTGTTGTTGAGCCAACCGAAACAATGTGGTTGTATCCGGCAGGATAAAAAACCTGATTGGTTCCATCATTACCTGCAGCAGCCACGAAAATTATTCCCTGATCCCATCCGTAATCGAAAAAAAATTGTTCTGGTAGACTATAC
>JAYTXY010000021.1:0-13963 GCA_043742705.1 Bacteroidota bacterium | reverse complement strand
GAAACATTATGCGATTTATGAATATATTCGCTCTCTCCCATTTAACAAAGTTAGAAATTCGCCGCAGAGCGGCGGGGAACTAACCCCGAAGAGATTAGAGAACCTGCGGAGGAGCAATGGGGAACTGTGGCTGTGTTTAAAGACCTATATGGTAATCTTTGGGATTTTATACAACCTAAAATTCAGCAGTAAAAAAAATAAAAATTTTCAAACCGCAATATTCAGTTCACATTTAAAACTTAACAAGATGGAAACTCAACTCGAACAAATCAGAGATCAGCAAAAAGAAACATGGAACAAATTTTCTCCCGGCTGGAAGAAATGGGATGAGATGACGATGGCTTTTTTAAAACCCATGGGTGATGAAATTATCCGTAGACTGAACCCTGGGTATAACCACAAGGTGCTCGATGTTGCATCAGGTACCGGTGAACCGGGATTGACGATTGCCTCTATGATGCAAGGTGGAAAAGTTATGGGTATCGACATTTCAGATGGAATGCTTCAGGTTGCAATGGAGAATGCAGAAAAACGCGGAATCAAAAATTTTGAAACATATGCGTGCGATGTATCCAGCATGCCGTTTGAAGACAACACGTTTGATTCAATCAGCTGCCGTTTTGGATTTATGTTTTTCCCTGACATGCTGATGGCGGCAAAAGAAATGGTGCGCGTGCTGAAGCCCGGTGGAAAAATCGCTACTTCGGTATGGAATATTCCTGAAAAAAATTTCTGGGTTACGGTGATCATGGGAACCATCAATGCCAACATGGAATTACCACCTCCTCCGCCCGGAGCACCCGGCATGTTCCGTTGCGCCAAGGAAGGATTCATCGCTGATTTATTTAAGCAGGCAGGGCTGGCAAATATTTCAGAAAAAGAAATTGTCTCTAAAATCCCAAGTGGAACACCGGAAGTATACTGGAACTTCATGACTGAAGTTGCTGCTCCTGTGGTTGCTGCACTGAGTAAGGCAGACGAAGCCACGAGAAAAAAAATAAAAGAAGAAGTCCTTGCAAAAGTGAGTCAGAAATATCCCGGCGATACTCAGATTGATGCAAGTGCTATCGTAATTTATGGAGAGAAATAACTCATGATTGTTTCGCTTCTTTCAACTTGTTTTTAATAAGATCAACTTCCCATCATTCTTGTTTAATCTTAGTTTTGCGGTTACGAAAATATTGGGGACATAACATTATGAAGGTAGCAGGAAAAAATTACAGAACCATCTGGTTAAAGGAAGATGATGATGAAGCCATTCAAATAATTGATCAGCGACATTTACCGCATAAGTTTATCATTGAAGATTTGTATTCAGTTGATGAAATGGCATATGCGATAAAAGATATGCACGTTCGTGGAGCAGGACTGATTGGTGCTGCAGCCGGATACGGCATGTACCTCGCAGCACTTGAAGCAAGAGAAAAAAGTTCTTTTGATGAGGACTTTCATAAATCTTCTTTGAAGTTAAAGGCATCAAGACCGACAGCTGTAAATTTGGAATGGGCTGTGAACCGTCAATTGGAAGCTCTTGTAAAGGGAGCATCTCCGGATGAAAAAATAAAAATTGCAAAAGAAACAGCGATTCTGATTGCCGATGAAGACGCAGAATTTTGTAATCGAATTGGCAAACACGGTGTTTCACTCATCGAGGAAATTTCAAAAAAGAAAAAAGGAGAGGTCGTAAACATTCTCACACATTGTAATGCCGGCTGGCTGGCCTTTGTTGATTACGGTTCAGCAACAGCTCCCATTTATGAAGCATTTGAAAAAGGAATAAATGTTCATGTTTGGGTGGATGAAACACGACCGAGAAACCAGGGCGCAAGTTTGACAGCATGGGAATTATTAAATCATGGAATTCCACATACGGTAATTGCTGACAACACGGGCGGACATTTAATGCAACACGGAAAAGTAGATCTTGTGATTACGGGTTCCGATCGTGTAACGCGTGCAGGTGATGCAGCAAATAAAATCGGAACGTATTTAAAAGCACTTGCGGCACACGACAACAAAATTCCTTTTTATGTAGCGCTCCCATCTTCTTCTTTTGACTGGAACATTCGTGACGGACTCAAAGACATTTACATTGAAGAACGAGATCCTGATGAAGTGAAATACATCGATGGCTTGTGCGGAGAAGAAATTGTAAAAATTTTACTTACTCCTGCCGAAAGCCCCGCATTGAATTATGCGTTTGATGTAACTCCTTCAAGATTGATAACCGGTTTAATTACGGAGCGCGGAATTTGTTCCGCTGACGAAAAATCAATCCTCTCATTGTTTCCTGAAAAGACGTGAGGACTTCCTATTTTGGTATATATGAAAATTAATATCTTTGTTCAGTAAGGCAGTTTTTGGTTTCACCGCATTTCTAACCGCTATACAACTAAAAACCAACTTACTCCTACTTTGCGTCCGATCAGCGAGAGGACGATTGCAGCTAATTTATTTTTGGAAACTATGAATGGAATCATCGAGGTTTTAAAAAATCTTAGGAAACAGAGTTACCTGAAACTTGCTTACAAAGGGAGTTATGCTTTTGTTGGAATCGGGAATCACAGCATTCATAACCTGTATCCTGTTTTGAATTACCTGAGAGTTCCGTTGAAGTACATTGTAGTTAACAGTGATAAAAATGCTCAGTCAGTCAACAGCAATTTTCAAGGCATTGAAGGAACCACTGACTTCGATAAAGTTTTGAATGACGAAACGATAAGAGGTGTTTTTATCTGCGCAAGTCCGAAGAGCCATTTTGCACTCACAAAAAAGGCGCTTCAGCACAACAAAAATGTTTTCGTAGAGAAGCCTCCTTGCACTACAAAAGCGGAGTTGCAGGAATTAATCAGCACTGAAAAAAACAGCGAAGGGTTTTGCCTGACAGGTATGCAAAAGCGCTATTCACCCGTAATTCAGGCTTTAAAGAAAAATTTATCCGGCACTGTGTCCTCATACAATTACAGGTTTGTAACCGGACCTTACCCTGAAGGAGACAGCGCGTTGGACATCTATATCCACCCTTTGGATTTAATTTCTTACCTTTTCGGAAAATTTACTGTTGCGTCTGTACAGGTTTCAAATAAACATACTGTGTTTGTTCATTTGAATCATGGTGGATTTACAGGAAGTATTGAATTGTCTACTAATTACGGTTGGAAAAGTGCTGAGGAGAACCTGATTGTAAATACGGAGAAAGGTATTTACAAAATGCAAAATCTGGAGCAACTCACATTTGATAAGAAGACAGGAACGCTGTTCTCTATTCCAATAGAAAAAATAAAAAAGACAAACGAAGAAACCAGGATTCTTTTCAACCGCAATAATTTCAACCCGATCATAAACAACAACCAGTTGTTTACTTCGGGTTATGTTGACGAGTTGAAAAATTTTGTTTCGTTGTGTGAAACCGGAAAAGGAGAAAATCTTTCCACGTTAACGGAACTAATTACAACGTATGAATTGATCGATACAATTAAAAAATAAATAAGTACCATGTATAGTAAAGTTGATTACATCAGGAGAGGTTTACGGTTCGTCAATAACACCTTGCGACCGGGACATAAAACCCTTTCCACACTGATGTTTTACGGAACAGATATCTGCGATTCAGGATGCAAGCATTGCCTGATCTGGGCAAAGCGCCCGATCGTTCATCTTCCGATGGCGAAAATAATTGAAGTGATGAAGAGTAAATGCATCACAAAACATACACAAGTTGGAATGGAAGGTGGCGAGTTCCTCCTTCACCCTGAAGCGATGGATATTTTAAAATGGTTTACAGAAAATCACCCTAACTTCGATTTGCTTTCCAACTGTTTGAAACCGGAAAATGTAATTGAAGCAGTGAAGAAATATCCGCCGAAGCGTTTGTTCATTTCATTAGACGGAACCAAGGATACGTATTTGTACATGCGCGGGAAAGACGGCTACGACAGCGTTCTCAAGGTAATTGAAGAATGTAAAAACCTTGTGCCAATATCGCTCATGTTCACGTTATCACCTTACAATGGTTTTGATGACATGAAACATGTAATTGAAATTGCAAAAAAGAATAGCATCGATGTACGGATCGGAACCTACAACGATATTGCATTTTTCGATACAGTGGAAAAAGCTCATGAAACAGAAATCGGTGCAAAGAAAAACACTGAACTGCTTACTTACGGAACTATCCGTAAAGCAAAGCAGGAAGGTCAGTTGGATAAGAATGAAATATTAAATGAACTGGAGAAACAGGATATTGAAACCCCAAAGCATGACCACACCAAGGTGATCAACTCAGGAAATTTCAAAAACAGTATTCCTGATAACGTCCAGGAGACGACTGAGAACTATGACTTCCTGTTATTGTACGATGAATGGAGAAAGAAAAAAGTGAAGCTGAAATGTTACAGCATCCTTGACAGTCTTGTAATTCATCCGAACGGAAATGTTCCAATTTGTCAGAACCTCGATATTAAACTTGGTAATGTTTACTCCAATTCACTTGACAACATTTTCAATTCCATCATCACACAAAAGACTCAGCGTAAACACGTAGATACCTGCAACCAGTGCTGGATTAATTTCCACAGAAAATACGACATCGTGATGATGCGTACGATGGAAAAACTGGCTCCAAAGTGGTTGATCGAAAAATTCTTCGGTGAATACCAATGGACAGATGACAAGAAAACAACCTACAAGCAATTCATGAAAAACAACACGCTTCGTATTCATGAACCTGAGGAAGTGAAAATGGTTTCCTAAGTTGCAACTATAAATTCATTATAAAAGAGTCCGGTGTTTAGCCGGACTCTTTTGTTTACTCCTTGATCTCATGCTTGCAACAAGTCGGCAACTTCTTGTAACTTTTCGGATATGCTTTCAACGAGTCAGCATCGTAACCGATTTTTGTAATCGCTTCGCGGACTTTTTGTTCATTCGTCTTCTCCGGGTTATAAACGACCGTTACAATTTTTGTCTTCTCATCAAGAACACTCGACTTTACTCCTTTCTCAAAAGATAAATCATGTTCAATGCGTTCCTTGCATTGATCACACACCGCAGAGGTTTTGATCTGAACGGTATTCGTTTGCGCAAACACAATGTTTGATATGCAAATCGCGATCAACACGACCATTAATTTTATTGGTTTCATTTTTATTTTTCGTTTATGAAACCGTTGAAACGGTTTCGAATTATTTTTATTCATTTCCAAACCCACGATTGAAATCGTGGGCGGTTTATCATAACCAATTTCGCAATTCGCAATTCATAATTCATAATTTCATTTAATACTAAACCGTAACCCAAAATATATTCTCCTTCCTTCAATAGGTCCCCACACCTGGGTTGCATCAAATGAATTGCTGAACGGATTTTTTGGATTGATGATCGGATGTTCCTGGCGGAAGTCGAGTAAATTTTCTGCTCCTCCGTACAATTCAAACCGTTTGAATTCTTTGGTGACCTGGAAATGCATCACAAAAAAATCAGGCGACTCAGAAGCAGGCTTTCCAAACTCAACATCTGTTCCTGTATTTGCCAGCTTCTTTTTTCCTTCCCACACAACTGTGTAGTCAAATTTCCAGTGGTGATGGTCGCTATTATAAAACACATTCGCTAACGCCCTGTTTCTTGCTACCAATGGTTTTTGCTCAGTAACTCCCTGGTACGATGTTTTCACTTCATCCGTTTTGTAAGCAAGCCGTAAACCGATGTTATCAGTTAAATCCTGGTTGAAGGTTAGCTGGATGCTGTTACTGTAAGATCTTCCTGTAAGATTATAAAACTGAATGGAAGAAGAATCACTATACTGATCAACGACCAATTGATTGATGAAATTAGTACGATACACATCAATGCCAAGGCTTCCTTCGCGATGATCAATTTCCCAGCGTTTTGTAAAATTCACACCGTAATTCCATGCTTCTTCGGGTCTGATCTTTTCGGTAAACACCAATTGCTTTGAACTCGCAAGAACGGAAATGTTATCTGCGATCGCGTAAGGAACACGGAAACTTTTTCCTGCACTGAACTTAAAAATAAAATCAGGAGTGAAATTGTATTTCCCATGCAAGCGTGGAGTGAAAAACCAATTGTAACTGTTATGATAATCCGCTCTTGCTCCCGCGATCAATTTGAATTTTTCAAGATAAGAATATGTGTACTCCGCGAATACACCCGGAACAATCTGTTCATTGCTGGATGATGCAGCATTGTAATTTTCATTTAACTTCTCATATAGAAAACTAACTCCTGTTTTGTACTGATGATCGGTTGAACCAATCATGTTCTGATAGATTCCTTCGTAATACAAATCCTTCTCCATTGCATTGTACGACTTCAATCCGATTTGTGATTGTAAATCATGAATAGTCGCCTGGAAAATATTACCAACACTTTTGTACGGCTTCTCAGGAAATACAAAACCAAGTTTTCCAAAAACTTCAGCACGCTTATTTACAATATTTGTAATGTAACGAGACAGCTGACTTAATGGATTCGAAGAAATCTGTCCGCCTTCTCTTGCATCGTAGATATATTTTAATCCGATCTGGGATTCTACGTTACTACCACTGTGATATTGCCACCGATTGTATAGATTTATTTGCTTCGATTGCGGAACATCGTAAAAGCCATCACCGTTCCCGTCAATCGTTGACTTCATGTAATTTCCATGAGCCATCAGGATGGTACTCCACTTTGGATTCAATTCGCGCTTATAAAAAGTATTCACTTCTGTATTTCCGTTTTCTTCGCCAAAAAGATTCAGGTAAAATTTCGGAACCTTTTTATTATTCGGTTTTTTAAACTCCACGTTGATTTGTCCGGTCGTGGATTCGTAACCGTTCAACACGCTGCCCGAACCTTTTGTAATTTGTATTCCTTCCATCCAGGGACCTGGAATAAAAGTGAGTCCGTAGATTCCTGCGATGCCTCGCATATTCGGAATATTCTCCGTGAGCAATTGAGAATAAACTCCCGCCAATCCTAGCAACTGAATCTCTTTTGCTCCAGTCACAGCATCTTTGTAAGCCACGCTGACGGTAGGATTCGTTTCAAAGCTTTCCGAGAGATTACAACAGGCGGCTTTCAGTAATTCTTTCTCTGTGACCTTCTCAGTATTGATCGGATTGATCGTAGATATCAATGTACTGTTTTGACGAACGGCAACTTCAACTTCTTTAAGCTCCACTGATTTCTTAAGAATAACTTTTTGAAATGAATTATCTGAAACGAGAATCGTATCGTTTTTGTAACCGACAAAACTCACGACCAGTTTCGCAGGCAAAGTAGAAGAAAGACTAAGTTGAAAATCTCCTTTGTCATTGGTTGTTGAACCATTGGTCGTATTCAACCAATATATGTTCGCTCCAATCAGTGGCATTTCCATCTTCATTCCTTCATCCCATTCCACCACTTTTCCTGAAAAAGTTTGGGCGGAAGAAGTAAATGCCGTTAGCACGGTGAATACAATCACAGGAATGATGTTAGTTATTGAATTATTTTTTGACATGATCTGATTTGAAATTGATTTGAAAGATGAAAGACACAATCCTCCCAATGGAAAAATTGCAGTTGCTCGTAAGGAGCATCAACAGAAAACAAATCAGATATTAAGCGTATGGATAAAATGCAACAGCGAAACACCAGAAAAGATCAACGGTGGAGCTTTGTTAAAAACAAAAGAAGAAACGTTATTGAAAAAAGTTGGTGTAGAAAAAGAGAATAGTTCAACACCAATCAAATTAAAAGCGGATACTGAAGAATGTTTGACAAGCGGAGAGCTAACATCCACTTTATGGTACGTCACTTTCAGCTGACAACAGGATTTTGAAACTGTATTTTCCTGCAACGGTTTAGTATGACAATTCTTCTTTTCTTTTGAACAACAACCTTTGTGCTCGAAAAGCGAAACTTCCGTTCCATGGCTTGAAAAACAACTGTGAGCCGCAAGCACAACACCATTCGAGCTTAACAGAATGATGGCTGATAAAGTAATGGAAAGAATATGTTTGAAACGGGTTTTCATTTTCAAGGGCAAAGATACGGAATCGAATGAATCTGAAATGAAGTCGGGAAGCAAAGTAAGTTAAGAGAGATTGTGATGCTTGGTAACCTTTTTCAAAAACAGTATTTATTTTCTGAAATCAGCTTTGCTGCAATTTTCCTTCTCGCCTCTTTTACATTCAGCGGAGCCACTTTCGTAAAGCGTTTCAATCCCATGAGCAACATGCGTTGCTCATCACCTTCCGCATATGAATTGATTGCATCCTTTCCGGATTTATTGATGCGGTCAGCAGCATCGTTGAGCCAGAGACGCATCATCTCAAGTTGTTCCAAACAAGCCTTTTCTCCTCTTATGCCAACCAATTTCTCAACACGAAGCTGCAGCGATTCTGCGATGTACACATCAATCATCATGTCGGCAATATTCATGAGCACTTCCTGTTCCTTCGCCAACTCCATCATCAGTTTCTGAACGGCAGAGCCCGCAACCAACAATACAGCTTTCTTAAAGTTTGCTATGTATTTCTGCACTGCAGAAAAAAGTGTCTCTTCATCATTTCCGAAATCAGGAATTTGCAACAGTTCATTCGCAACAGCCGTGGCAGGGCCAACGAGATCTAGTTCACCTTTCATGGCGCGTTTCAGCATCATGTCAACAGTAAGCATACGGTTGATTTCGTTGGTGCCTTCAAAGATTCTGTTGATGCGTGAATCGCGGTATGCACGTTCCATCGGTGCATCGGCACTGTAACCCATTCCTCCGTAAATCTGAACGCCTTCATCGACTACATAATCGAGTACTTCGCTTCCATACACTTTCAGAATCGCAGCTTCGACAGCGAACTGTTCCACACCTTTCAATTTCGCTTTTCCAATTTCCATTCCTGATGCAACTAAACTGTTGATTGCATCTTCGATGTTCTGGCTGCAACGGAAGATTGCGCTCTCGCAGGCAAAAATTCGCATTGCCTGTTCAGCGAGCTTGTAACGAATGGCTCCGTACTTTGCAATCGGTCGTCCGAACTGCAAGCGTTCATTCGCATATTTTACAGATTGAGTAGCAGTTGCTTTCGCACCGCCAATTACAGCGCCAGCCAATTTAATTCTTCCAAGGTTGAGAATGTTCACTGCGATCTTAAAACCATTCTGTCTGTCGCTCAGCAAGTTTTCCACAGGCACTTTGCAATCGTTGAAAAATATCTGGCGCGTGGAACTTCCTTTGATTCCCATCTTATGTTCTTCAGGATTCAACGTAATTCCTCCGAAACTTTTTTCTACAATGAATGCACTCAGGTTTTCATCGTTGTCAATTTTCGCAAATACAACAAGGACATCAGCAAATCCTCCGTTGGTAATCCACATCTTCTGTCCGTTGATGATGTAATGTTTCCCGTCAGAAGAAAGAACAGCTTTCGTTTTTCCTGAGTTTGCATCTGAACCGGAACTTGGCTCTGTGAGGCAATACGAAGATTTCCATTCTCCGGATGCAAGTTTTGGTATATACTTTTTCTTCTGTGCTTCCGTCCCATAATATAAAATTGGCAATGTTCCGATTCCTGTATGTGCTGCCATCGCAACAGAAAATGAATGACCGGAACCAAGTGTCTCTGTAACCAGCATACCTGTCGTAAAATCCTTTCCGAAGCCTCCATATTCTTCCGGCACCGACACACCAAGCAAACCAAGTTGTCCGGCTTTGTCGAGGAGCGATTGCATCAACCCTTCTTCCTGCGCATCGATGCGATCGAAATTAGGATACACTTCCTGCTCAAGAAATTCAACGCACGTTTGTGCGATCATCAACTGCTCTTCTGTCCATTCTTCAGGAATAAAAATATCTTCCGCTTTTGTCTCACGGATTAAAAATTCTCCGCCTCTGGTTCGTTGTTTTGTCTCTGTATCCATTGTTGGTAATATGATTTGCGATCTGCGTCTTGCGATATGAGATTATCTGGTTGAAATTTTCTTGCTGGCTAAAAGATTTTGAAGACAGTAATTCATCTTCTGGATTTTATCAATCTTATCGAGGATCGGATCAAGTGTTTCTTTAGTTAACAACCTGAATTTTTCGGCAACAATTAATTGAGTTTGCAATTCATACGATGATCCATTGGCAATTCCAAGAAAGTGTGCGAATTCATTATCCGAATTTCTTCCTGCTCCTTCAGCAACATTTGAAGATACTGAGACAGCAGCTCTTCTTGACTGTGAAATTAAACCATATTTTTCTTCCGTTGGGAAATCAGCAGTTACTTTATAAACGTTTACCGTCAAGTCTATTGCTTCCTTCCAAATTTTAAGTTGGGTTAAATTGTTCATTGGATATAAAATTAAAAGTTTAGAAATAAAAAAGTATTAAATTAATATTCATCCTTAAATTGTCGCAAGACGCACATCGCTTATCGCATATCACTTAAGACATCATCTCAAAAATCCCCGCAGCGCCTTGTCCTGTTCCCACGCACATTGTCACCATTCCGTATTTTAATTTTCTTCGTCTCATTTCGCTGAATAGCTGAACGGAAAGTTTTGCTCCGCTGCAACCGAGCGGATGACCGAGTGCAATCGCTCCTCCGTTTACGTTGACAATCTCAGGATTCAAGTTGAGTGTTCTCATCACAGCGAGTGATTGAGAAGCAAATGCTTCATTGAGTTCAATGAGTTGAATATCGCTTTGCTTCATGCCAGCATGTTTCAACACTTTCGGAATTGCTTCCACAGGTCCGATTCCCATTACACGAGGTTCAACTCCTGCTACGGCATAGTCAACAAAACGTGCAATTGGTTTTACATTCAATTGCTTCAGCATTTTTTCACTGACAACAAGAACGAACGCTGCCCCATCGCTTGTTTGAGAAGAGTTACCTGCAGTCACTGTTCCTTTTGCATCAAACACAGGTTTCAAGGTTGCCATCTTTTCCAATGTTGTATCAGCGCGGGGACCTTCATCTGTATCGACAATATAATCACGAGTTTTCTTTTTTTCGCTTTCGTCAAGATAGGTCTCAGTAACTTTTACCGGAACAATTTCATCTTTGAACTTTCCTTCGGCAATTGCTTTCGAAGCTTTCAGGTTTGATTCAAAACCAAATTTGTCCTGGTCTTCTCTTGATATCTTGTAATCGTTTGCAACTGCTTCCGCAGTTAATCCCATGCCCCAGAAATAATCAGGATGTGTTTGAACAAGTTGATAGTTTGGAACAATTTTCCAACCACCAAACGGAATTGGTGACATGCTTTCAACACCACCTGCGATGATGCAATCAGACATGCCTGCATGAATTTTTGCAGCAGCGATGGCAATGGTTTCCAACCCTGAAGCACAGTAACGATTCACCGTCATTCCGGGAACTTTCACCGTGTTCAATCCCATCAATGAAATCATTCTTCCGATGTTAAGTCCTTGCTCCGCTTCAGGTGTTGCATTGCCGACAATGACATCATCGATCAACTCTTTGTCAAGCTGAGGAACAGAAGCAACCAATTGTTTGATTACTTCAACGGCCAAATCATCAGGACGTGTAAAACGAAATTTTCCTTTTGGAGCTTTTCCTACAGCCGAACGAAAACCTGCTACTATGTATGCGTTCATTTTATGAGTATTGAGATGTGCGATTTGAGATTATGCGACTTTAGGAAAGTCGCATATCCAAATGAATTATTTTTTCTTAACACCAGAAGTATCCTTCTTCGCCACAGGAACAGTTGGCTGATTCGGACCTTTCTTCTGGTCATCTTTCTTTTTATCAGCAACCTTTTTATCTTCATCCTTTTTCTTTTGCTGAGCTTCTATTTGCTGCAAGTCAGTACCGCCTTTGTATGTTGCCTGGCTTACTACAACGCCTTTCCTGTTGTATGTTTTCCACACACCTTCTTTTTTTCCTAATGTATAGGAGCCCTCCGAACGGATGGATCCGTCTTCAAAATATTTGGTCCACTTGCCATCCTTCTTGCCGTCTTTGTATTGTCCCTCCAACTGAACTTGTCCGGAAAAGAAATAATGGGTGAACTGTCCTTCTTTGATCCCTCCTAAAAACTCTTGCTCATCACGGATTTTGTCGTAGGCATAATATTTTTTCTCCATTCCTTCTTTCGTGTCATTGACAAAATCAATTTCAGAAAGTTTTTCTCCGAACGTATTGTAGAACATCCATGTCCCCTGTTTTCGCCCAAGTCCATCTGTTTTGTTACGATGCTTTTCTTTTCCCCGAGCAAACTGAGGTTTCTCTTCTTTCTCCTGCGCCATTGATGACAAAGGGCTAATGAAGATAAAGGATACTAGAAGAATTTTTCCGAAGCGTTTTAGTTTCATAAATGATTTGATCGATGTAAATTAATTTCTTAAAAGTTTTCCTGAAGTCAGGATACTTTGAATTCGTTCGAGGGTCTTTCTTTCACCACATAAAGATAAGAAAGCTTCCCGTTCGAGATCCAGCAAATATTGTTCGGAAACTAACGTAGATGATGACAAATCGCCACCACACATTACGTAACCAAGTTTTTGTGAGATGAGCTGATCGTGTTTTGAAATAAAATGTCCGGCTTGCATGACGTTGCTTCCTGCGTAAATCATTCCGAGGCCACTTTTACCGAGCACTTTGATGTCTTTCCTGACAACAGGTTTTACATATCCGTTTTCTGAAAGTGAAATGGCTGCAGCTTTTGCTTCCGCAATCAAACGACCCGGATTGATGCATACTTCATCCAAACCAGGTCTCAGGATTTTCAGATCATACGCTTCATGCGCAGACGTTGAAACTTTCGCCATTGCAATCGTGAGATAATAATCCCGTAACACCTGTTCATCAATGTTGCCATCTGAAAATGCATCGGAAGCTCGGAGTGTAAATTCTTTTGTTCCTCCTCCACCGGGAATTAATCCGACACCAAATTCAACAAGACCGATGTATGTTTCTGCGGCTGCAACAACTTTGTCAGCATGCAAAGTCATCTCACATCCGCCTCCGAGAGATAACGTATGCGGTGCGACAATCACCGGAACGGAAGAGTAACGAATGCGCATGTTCATGTTTTGAAATGCACGAACAGCCATGTCTATTTCATCGTATTCCTGGTCGCTGGCAAACATGAATATCAACCCAAGATTTGCTCCGGCTGAAAAATTCTGTCCTTCATTGCCAATTACCAATCCGCGAAAATCTTTTTCCGCCAATTCGATGGCTTTGTTGAACCCTTGTATGATCTCACCGCCAATCGTATTCATCTTCGTGTGAAATTCAAGATTCAGGATTCCATCACCGATATCAATCACACTGCAACCTGCATTTTTCCAGACAGTTTTTGCACGTCTTGCATCGAGCGAAATTGCGCTTTCAGTTCCGGGTTTGTTTTTGTAGGAAGTTGAAGGAATGTCAAAATATGTTTTGAAACTCTCTTGATAACTGTAAAACGTTTTAAAACCTTTTGCGAGCATGTCATACACCCACTGAGCAGGTTTTTGATTTCGCTGCTCCATTAGTTTTACAACGTCAGCAACACCAAGAATATCCCACGTTTCAAACGGTCCGATCTCCCATCCGAAGCCAGCACAAATTGCTTCATCAATTTTATAGAGTTGATCAGCTACTTCAGGAATACGGTTGGTGACGTATTGAAAAAGACTGCAAAAAGATTCACGATAAAAATCTCCTGCTTTATCTTTTCCTGAAAATAAAATTTTTAAACGATCCTTCGGATTGTCAATTGCCTTGGTCTGATCATGTGTTGCAAATTTTGTTTTGCCCTTTGGTTTGTATTCAAATGTTTTGAGATCAAGTGAAAGTATTTCGCTTTTACCGTCTGCACTTTTCACTTTCTTATAAAATCCTTGTTTGGTTTTATCACCGAGCCAGTTGTTGTCAACGAGTTTCTGAACAAAAGCAGGAAGATTGAAACTTTCCTTCGCTTCATCAGAACTGCAACGCTGGTATAAATCGTTTGCAACTTTCACCAATGTATCAAGACC
>JAYTXY010000020.1:0-22312 GCA_043742705.1 Bacteroidota bacterium | reverse complement strand
GATTCACATAAATCATTTGCCATAAAGAAAATTTAAATATTTTTACGCTCTACTTAAAACAATTTACATGAGCAACGATCTCGAAAACGGCAGTAAATTTTATTCTGACGTCTTATCATATTTTGATAAAGCAGCAGCCTTCACGAATTTTGAACCGGGACTTCTTCACCAGATAAAAGTCTGCAACAGCACGTACCGTTTCAACTTCCCGATTGAAGTAGACGGAAAGTTACAGGTTGTCGAAGGAATCCGTGTGCAACACAGTCATCACAAGACTCCTACAAAAGGAGGAATTCGTTACAGCGAATTTGTAAATCCTGATGAAGTGAGAGCGCTTGCAACACTGATGACTTTTAAGTGTGCAGTCGTTGACGTTCCGTTTGGTGGTGCAAAAGGAGGTATTAAAATAAATCCTGCGCAATGTTCCGTTAAGCAGTTGGAGCGTGTTACACGCAGATACACGACCGAACTGATTAAGAAAGGAATGATCGGTGCAGGTATTGACGTTCCTGCTCCTGATTACGGAAGCGGTCCGCGTGAAATGGCATGGATTGCTGATACCTATGCGACTTTTAAATACGATGATCTGAATGCACTTGCATGTGTTACCGGAAAACCACTCGGACAAGGTGGAATTCACGGACGTACGGAAGCAACAGGACAAGGATTATTTTTCGGAGTACGTGAGGCGCTGAGTCATCCGGAAGATATGACCGGACTTGGACTTTCAACCGGTATTGAAGGGAAGAGAAT
The DNA here is from genome assembly GCA_043742705.1 of Bacteroidota bacterium. Taxonomy (GTDB): domain Bacteria; phylum Bacteroidota; class Bacteroidia; order AKYH767-A; family 2013-40CM-41-45; genus JAPLDA01. Next base: position 21,559 of record JAYTXY010000020.1, on the reverse strand, counting down.
TATTGTTCAGGGTCTTGGAAACGTAGGTTACTACTCAGCAAAATTCTGTATGGAAGGCGGAGGAATTTTGGTAGGAATTGCAGAACGCGAAGGTGGTATTTACGATGCAAAAGGACTCGATGTTGAAAAGGTATTTGCGCACCGCAAGGAAAAAGGCTCCATCCTGAATTATCCTGGAGCATTGAACTACAACGACTCCATGGAATTGCTGGAAGCTGAGTGCGACATCCTGATTCCTGCTGCATTGGAAAACCAGATTACAAAAGAGAACGCTCCGCGTATCAAAGCAAAAATAATTGCTGAAGGTGCAAACGGACCTGTTACTAAAGAAGCGGAAGAAATTCTTGTTTCTAAAAATGTGATGATCATTCCAGATCTTTATCTGAATGCCGGTGGTGTGACCGTTTCTTATTTTGAGTGGCTGAAAAATCTTTCCCACGTTCGTTTCGGACGGATGGAAAAACGTTTCCAGGAAATGTCAACAACACAATTGCTTGGTGCTGTGGAAAAAATTGCAGGCAAATCACTCGATGCAGCAGCGCGCAAGATTCTGACTCACGGTGCTGATGAAATTGATTTGGTTCGCTCAGGATTGGAAGAAACGATGATCTATGCTTACAATGAAATCCGTGAAGTGAAAAAGCAGAACAAAAAAATCGAAGATCTTCGTACGGCAGCGTTCGTGAGTGGAATCAACAAACTTGGTGTTAGTTATCAAGCGTTGGGAATCTTCCCATAACCTACGAATTACCAATCATTACGAATATACGAATGTCGTGTCTTGATTCTTGATTCTAGACTCTTGCCTTTTTTCTATGTCATGCAGGAGGCATCTATTTATGAGTTGGCACCACCGGTATTTTTGAAATAGATCCATCCTGGATGACTTTCTTTTCTTTGGTTATTTAGAAGCGAACACTTCGGGCTATAACGTAAATCAGCAACGTGTAAGCTGATGAGAGCATAATCGTTTGCAGTGCGATCACCAAAACTTTTTTACGATCCCGGGCAATGTGTTCGGGATCGTTTGTTTTTTCTGTCTTCCCTCTCTTTCCGAAATTGTATCTGCCGAAAAATCCAAACGCCACGCAGAATTTATTCCTGATTTGAAAATGCATCAGCACCATAAAAGACGAAGAGGTAAAAAGGAGAAACCACAGCAGCCGGGAATCAGGTAAAAAGAAACACCAGATAGTCAACAATGCAACGATGACCCCGGAAGCAACCAGTTCCACTTTTCTTTTTGCAATTTCATCCTTTCCGATGTTGCAGGCTCCGGGAATGTAATGATCTCGTAAGTGGTTCATTTCAGTGAGTTACGAAGTGATGGCGTGATTAAGTGACTCAGTGATGAAGTCCGTATGGAATCAATAACAGAAAGAAAATTGAGGGTCAAAAAAAGTGCCCGTCAATAAATGTCTTTTACTGACGAACACTAATTTAGTTGCGGAAAATTTTTATCTGCTAATCACCATCTTTTTCACAAAGACACGATCATTCATGGTGAGTTTCACAAAATAAATTCAATGAAATCAAAAAACTTCCCTCGGAAAAACATAAAAAGGTTGCCAACTAATTCACTCAGTCTTTATCAACCTCAAAACTTTTCTTTCATTTCCCTGGATCACTTCCGCAAAATAAATTCCATTCGTAAAATGATAGCCAAAGTTAATTTGTTCGTCAACAGAAATATTTTCTTTGCGTTCAATTTCTCGTCCTAGTAAGTCTTTAATGATGAGCAAGCACTTGCTGTTATCCGGTGATGATATTTGAATTGTAAAATGATGGCTGGTTGGATTTGGAAAAATTCTTGCAGAAAAAATAGTATTGCTTACTTCGGCTTTAAACTTCGAATTTAAATCAGCAGATGTTGGAAGCGGCTCCGATGGACGCGGATTAAGAAGGCTTCGAACTTGTTTAGTTCTTGAAGGACTGGAACCGCAATCGTTATTTGCAATCACCGAAATAACACCATCAGTAAAGTTTGCTGCAAAGTCTGTAGTAATACTTTGCGTACCCTGACCACTTGTTATTGTAATGCCTGAAGTAACTGTCCATGTATATGAAGTTGCATCAGGAACTAGAGGAATTGAATAACTCACTCCAATTGCATTGGCATTGGGGTGACCGTTTCCAGAAACAATTGCAGGAACTAGCGGGCTTGAGTTTACAGTAACAGGAACTTCCGCTGAAGTTGAAGTACAACCTAATGTGTCGTGTACTGCGACAGAGTAAGTTCCGTAAGTTAAGACCGTAATGACTTGCGTTGTATCACCCGTTGACCACACATTGTTAGTTGCTGAACTCGAACTAAGCATTACGCTGTCACCAAGACAAAAAGCGGGAACTCCAGCTGGAACTATTGAAGGTGCGGGAGGGCTTGGATTTACTGTTACATTAATCGAATTTGAAGTTGAATTGCAGCTTGCACTATTAATTGTACACTTATAACTTCCAGTACTTGTTGCTGAATAAGCGAATGATGTAGCACCTGAAATATAAATATTATTCCTAAGCCATTGGTAGTTACACCCAACTAAAGCACTTGCGATTAATCTCACCGAATCACCGGAACAAATAGTTGTAGAATCGTTTGTGTTTATTATTGCTGATGGAGGGTAATCAACGATAAAATAAGCCGAATCTATACAGCAGGAAATACCACAAGAATTAGTCACTTTACATGAATACCAACCTGTTTGTGTTGGATATAATTTCTCTCCGTTATAAATAGGTACACCATTTAATCTCCATTGATAGCTATTCCATTTTACAGGTATCACATATTCAGGATGAGAAATATTACTAGGATTTACGACTAAGTAAGTGGAAGAATTACTACAAAATCTAGAGCTCCCGTTACTACTATAAATTCTCATCTGACTAGTAGGGATTCTTAGGTGAACCCAATCTGAAGTGGTTGTTCCACAAGAGGTTGTCAATTGAACGCCCCATACCCCCGCCAAAAGCCCCCCCGAATAATTTGAAGAACTTGTCGACACAGGATTATACCAATAACCACAGAGACGCCATTGATACACTCCATCTGTTACTATTGGAAGCGCTTGTAAATTCCTATCGTAATTGTTGCACTCATCAATAACATAACCCAAACCAGGAATATAATTGGATCCAGATATGCTTACTTGAGGAGTAACACCTGTCGTCACGCCAATTACATTTGTTACTTGAGTTCCACATTGTGCATTGGTAATAGCACACGCATAATTTCCTGAAGATGTAGCTGAATAGGTAGAAGCCGTTGCACCAGTAATATCATTGCCGTTTAATTTCCATTGGTATGTTGCACCGGAATTTGGAGAAGCACTAAGTAATACACTACCTGTGCAGAAGGTAGTAGTACCTCCGGCTGAGATACTTATTTGACATGTAGCTGCGTCAGATGAAAATTTCAGCGACAAAAAAAATAAAATAAAAACAAAAAAGAATTTGAGCCCCGAAATGTTCTCCATGGATACCTTCAGTAAATGGTTAAAAAGATTTTCAACAAATACTACGATCCGTCTTTCCGAAAGATAAAAACAAATTCGACAAAACTCCAATGTTGTTTAGGATTGCTGTTTAAAGCAAAGAATCAGGACCTATATTTCCCGAAAATAACAGAAGCATTGTGACCTCCGAAGCCGAAGGTGTTGCTCAACGCATTTTTGATTGTGCGTTTCTGCGCTTTGTTAAAAGTAAAATTCAGTTTGGGATCAAACTGAGGGTCATCTGTAAAATGGTTGATGGTTGGAGGAACGGTATCGTGCATCACCGCCATGATGGAAGCAATCGCTTCAATCGCTCCTGCTGCTCCAAGCAAATGTCCTGTCATGGATTTGGTGGAACTGATGTTCAGCTTGTAAGCATCTTCTCCAAATACACCGAGAATCGCTTTGGTTTCACTCACGTCCCCTAACGGAGTCGAAGTTCCATGTACATTGATGTAATCAATATCTGACGTAGTCATTTCAGCATCCTGCAAAGCTGCTCTCATAACATTAAGAGCACCCAACCCTTCAGGATGAGGAGCAGTAATATGATGAGCATCGGCAGACATTCCTCCGCCTTTCATCTCTGCATAAATTTTTGCACCGCGCGCTTTTGCATGCTCGTACTCTTCGAGAATGATGCAACCTGCACCTTCACCCAGCACGAATCCGTCACGATCTACATCAAACGGACGTGAAGCAGTTTTCGGAGAATCGTTGCGCAGACTCAGCGCTTGCAAAGCATTGAACCCTCCGATTCCTGCTTCCGTTACCGATGCTTCAGAACCTCCGCTTACAATCACGTCTGCTTTTCCGAGACGGATGTAATTGAATGCGTCAATCAATGCATTCGTTGCCGAAGCACAGGCTGAAACGGTGGTGAAGTTCGGTCCACGCAATCCATACTTTATGGAAATGTGTCCTGAAGCAATGTCAGAAATGATTTTGGGAATAAAGAACGGGTTGAAACGAGGAGTGCCGTCACCACGACCGAACTCAAGTACTTCTTCCTGGAATGTTCGCAAACCTCCAATTCCTGAACCCCAGATCACACCGATACGATCGACATTTTCTTTTGCGAGATCAAGTCCTGAATCCGCCATTGCTTCCTCAGCAACACCCAACGCGAATTGCGTAAAGCGGTCGAGCTTGCGGGCTTCTTTCCTGTCGAAATATTTAGTGACATCAAAACCCTTCACTTCACAGGCAAAGCGGGTTTTGAATTTCGATGCATCAAAGAGCGTGATATGGTCAGCACCACTCACCCCATTCATCAATCCGTTCCAGTAATCCTGAACCGTATTGCCTAGCGGAGTAAGCGCACCAAGTCCCGTAACAACAACCCTTTTTAGCTGCATCGTAAGAAAATTTACTTTGCGTTCTTTTCAATGTAATCAACTGCTTGTCCAACCGTAGCGATTTTCTCAGCCTGGTCATCAGGAATAGCAATGTTAAATTCTTTTTCAAATTCCATAATCAATTCAACGGTGTCAAGCGAATCAGCACCAAGATCGTTGGTGAAGCTTGCTTCGTTGGTTACTTCTTTTTCATCAACACCTAATTTGTCGATGATAATGGCTTTCACTTTTGTAGCGATGTCAGACATGTTTAAACGGTTTATTGTTGTTTTTTAATTTTGAGGGTGCAAAGTAAAAATTAAAGTGCTTAACTTCAAAATATGTTAGTAAAAGAGTTATTCAGAAATAGTTGCTTAAAAGTACTGTTTTTTACTTATCGGGTGACCAAGTGATTAGGTAACGAGGTAACGAGGTGACGAGGTAATAAAACAATAAACCTTTATTCACTTAGTCACCTCGTCACTTAGTTACTTAGCTAATCAGCTAATTACCAAATCTAGTATCTTTGCATTCAAATTACCTGTATGTACCGACCAAGTTTTGACGAAATCTACATGGACCTGGCGAAGAACCTGGCTCCGAAATCACATTGTGTGAAAATGAAAGTTGGCGCTGTGCTCACAAAGGATACACGCATTGTATCGCTCGGATACAATGGTCCGCCGGCAGGAACTCATAACTGCGATGAGCAATGGCCGGATGTCGGCTGCCCGCGCGACAGCAAAGGAAGCTGCTCACTTGCCCTGCATGCGGAACAGAATGCTATTCTTTATGCGTCCAAGAACAATGTAGTTATTGAAGGCTGCACACTTTATGTTACTCTTTCTCCATGCCTTGCGTGCGCACGCATCATTTACACAATGGGAATTAAAAGAGTGTACTACCTCCAGTCATATGCCGAATACAAAGGCATTTCTTCCGATGAAGGTGTCGACTTTTTGAAAAAGTTCGGTGTGGAAGTGAAGCAGTTTGAGTTCTCCAAAGAAGCTGCTCTTAGTTAACGTCAAACTTTTCCCGAAAAATTTCGTTCCTGTCTTTAGAATAAAAAATATTGTGATTTAACTTCATCCTTCGAAAAAAAATCTCCGGCTCAACAAATCCACATCATCAAATTATCATCCCGAAGCATCGGGACAGCTAATTATCAAATTACCTTTCAGTGAACAAACTTAAAATCTGGTTACCTTTTCTTTTTGCGGCTATTCTTGCGTGCGGTATTTACATCGGCATGAAGATGAGTCAGCCGTATGCCAGCAGGACCAGTATTCTCTCTTTCAAGTCCGGACAATTCAACAAGATCAATGATGTAGTGAATTACATCAGCCAGGAATATGTTGACACCGTCAATCAAAAAAAACTGGTGGAGAATACTATTGAAGGAATCCTTCACAACCTGGATCCTCATTCAGCATACATTCCTGCGGATGAATTACAAGCGATGAATGAACCGCTGGAAGGAAACTTTGATGGCATCGGTGTGGAGTTTCATGTTCAAAGCGATACAATCATGGTGGTGTCAGCAATTGCAGGCGGACCTTCCGAGCAATTGGGAATTCGTTCCGGTGACCGTATTGTAAAAGTGAACGGAAAAAATGTTGCCGGAATAAAAATTTCAAACCTCGAAGTCACACAGGCATTGCGCGGAGAAAGCGGTACGAAAGTAAACGTAAGTATCCTGAGAAGAGGTTCAGGCAAGCTCATTGAATATACAATCACGCGCGGCAAGATTCCGATTTACAGCGTGGATGTGTCGTATATGTTGGATGATAAAACAGGCTACATCAAGATCAGTCATTTTGCAGAACGCACTTATGATGAATACATCGAAGGGTTTATGAAACTGAAAAAACTCGGGATGAAAAACATGGTGCTCGACTTGCGTGGAAATCCCGGCGGATACTTAAAGACAGCCATTCAAATAGCCGATGAATTTCTTGCCGAGAAAAAATTAATCGTGTACACACAAGGACGTTCTCGTCCGCGAGAAACGTATTATGCCACGAACCGCGGATTTTTTGAAGAGGGTCCGCTTGTAGTATTGATGGATGAAGGCAGCGCTTCAGCCAGTGAAATTGTTGCAGGCGCTTTGCAGGATCAAGACCGTGCAACGATTATCGGGAGAAGATCATTCGGTAAAGGATTGGTGCAGGAACAAAGTGAATTTCCTGATGGTTCTGCGATGAGGTTGACTATTGCGCGTTACTATACACCGACAGGACGATGCATTCAGAAACCTTATGTAGATGGTTTTGAAGAATACCAGAATGAATTGTTCGAGCGGATGAAAAAAGGAGAACTTGAAAATACCGACAGCATTCACTTTTCTGATTCATTAAAGTACTCAACTCCGGGTGGGAAAATTGTTTATGGAGGAGGAGGAATTATGCCTGATGTTTTTGTACCGCTTGACACCACAGGTGTTTCGCAATTTTACACAGACGTCAACAGCAAAGGATTGATCACTCAATTTGCCTATGATTACCTGGACGCTCATCGACCTTCTTTTGAAAAGTATCCGTCATTCGCAGAGTACAAAAAGAAATTTTCAGTGAGTGACGAAATATATCATGAGTTTGTGAGCCATGCATTGAAAAATGAAGTCACTAAAAATGAAAAGGGAGAAAAAGCTTCGTCTGCCATTATCCGCCTGCAATTGAAAGCGTTGATTGCAAGACAAATCTGGAAGAACGATGGATTCTATCCTGTTATCCATGAGTTAGATCAAACGCTGAAAAAAGCGCTGCAGCTGACCAACTCGCACCAGGTTGCATCGAGATAATCAGGAAATTTTTCAGGATTTATTTTAATCGATCCCCTTATTACCATTCTCTGATTCTTATTTGTAAATCTTAGTGTTTCTTATGTGTTCTTAGTGTCTTCGTGGTAAAAAATTAACCACTGAGACACTAAGAACACTAAGGTTCACTTAGGACTATTCTACAAAAGAATTTTTTCAAATGAACTTTAAACCGTTACTTAATTTGTAATTTTGTTCCTTGTTCAATTTCTAATTCATTCATATCATGTCATTCCAACTACCATCGCTTCCTTATGCATTTAATGCACTGGAACCAACCATTGATGCGCACACCATGGAAATACATCATGGCAAACACCACGCAGCGTATGTCAATAACCTGAACGCTGCCATTACAGGAACTGATGCTGATAAACTCAGCATCGAAGAAATTTGCAAAAACATTTCGAAATATTCTCCGGCAGTCCGTAATAATGGCGGAGGTCATTTCAATCATTCCATGTTTTGGACGGTGATGACACCGGGAGGAAGCAAGGAACCTGCAGGAGAACTTTTAAAAGTCATCAACGCTACGTTCGGAAGTGTGGACGAACTCAAAACCAAGTTTGCTTCCGCAGGAGCAACCCGTTTTGGAAGCGGCTGGGCCTGGCTCGTTGTGAGTGGAGGTAAACTGGTGGTTGGTTCAACTCCAAACCAGGACAATCCTTTGATGGATGTTTCCGATCTGAAAGGAACTCCCATTTTGGGACTTGATGTTTGGGAGCATGCATATTATCTGAATTACCAAAACCGCAGACCTGACTACATTACTGCCTGGTGGAATGTGGTAAACTGGGATTTGGTGTCAAAAGCGTACACTGAAGCGATGAAATAATCCTTTCTGAGTTCAAAAATTTCAAAACCCCGACAAACGTTGGGGTTTTTTGTTACCGAAAACTTTCAGAGCAGGAAAATAAAACCAAGGATGAACATCAGAACCATAATGAGTAGCGCCCACAAGTCAGCCGGAAAAAAATCTTTGTAACGGTGATATTTTTCTTTGATGGTTTCTTTGAAACTCAAACCTGACAGGTGCTTCGCGACCTGTCAGGTTAATAGTTCTCTTTCGGTCTAACCAAACCATCTTTCCATCGTATCAGACTCTACTGTTTTTAGCACGGCAACTAAAATTTCCTCCTTCCACTTTCGTTGATACCACAAATGAATACCTCGTTCGGAAAAATAATCAAACGCATTGCTAAAATTCTTGGCATTGTTGTGTTGTCTTTTCTTTCACTTGGTTTGATGATCAGCGTATTCTATGGCAAGGAAATAAAAAATATGATGATTGACCAGGTGAATAAAAACCTGGCGACAGAAATCAACGCACGTGAATTTGATTTTTCAATCCTTCGTCATTTCCCTTATGCATCATTCGACATGAAACAAGTGATGATGAAAGAAGTAACAGAGAACAAAGAGAAGGACACGTTGCTGTATGCAGATCATCTTTCCCTCCTTTTTAACATCACAGGAATTTTCAATAAAGACCTCACCATTCGCAAAATTGTATTGAAGAACGGAAAGGCGAATGTAAAAGTAGACGAATCGGGAAAAGGAAATTATCATTTTTGGAAAACATCAACCGAATCTTCTTCATCAGGAGTGAATCTTCAAAAGATTACACTTGACAACATACTCATTCATTATCTCGATAAACATTCGAATCAGGATTATCTCCTTACTGCAAAAGACGCTGAGTTATCCGGGAAATTCCAGAGCGAAACATTCACACTGAAAACAAAAGCGGATGTGTTCGTGACATATCTCTTCGTGGACAAGGTAAATTATATTTCTAAAAAAGATGTCAGCATACATTCCGGGTTGAATGTAAATAATAAAACCCACGAATATGTTTTCGAAGACAGTCGTATTACAATTGCTGATCTTGGATTTGATCTGAAAGGAAGTGTTGTTGACATGCCGACTTCAACTCGTCTGAATCTTACAATTGATGCTCACGAAGCAAACCTTCAATCGTTCATGAGTGTTCTTCCTGCTTCATACATTCATTATTTTGAAAACTTCAAAAGCAAAGGAAAATTTTATTTCTCATCCACCATTACAGGAGAAAATGATGCGTTGCACACTCCGGAAGTTGTCTTTAAATTTTCTGTGAAAGACGGAAAGATCACACCAAAAGGAAGTGAAGTTGCGCTGGAAAAACTGAATGCTTCAGGAACGTATAGAAATCATTCCTCACAGCAGAAAAGCGAACTTGAAATTCCAACGCTGACTGCAATGATTGGCGGAAGAATGCTGAAAGCAGATATGATCATCGAAGATTTTCAAAATCCTTTTCTCACGTTGCATGCAGAAGCAAATCCTGACCTGAGTTTGTTACGTCACTTTATCAAATCCGACACGCTTGAAACCCTTTCGGGAGATCTTGCCTTGAATGTTTCTTTCGCGGGAAAAATAAAAGACCTTCCGCGCAACCATGCAGAAGCGCTTTACAAAGTAAAAGCAGGAGGAACCATTACCATGAAGAACGTTGCCTTCAAGCTGAAAAAAAATCCTCTCGAGTTTAAAAACATCAATGGAAATTTTTCCATCAACGACAACAATATCAATGTTGCTTCTCTGAACGGAATGATTTCTTCGAGCGACTTTCAACTGAATGGTGTGTTCAGAAATTTCATCACCTTCCTCCTTATTCCAGGACAGGATGCTGATGTGGACGCGCGAGTTTCTTCCAAAGAAATTAATCTCGATGAATTGCTAACGAATAAAACAGGATCCGCTGAAAACGATACCACTTACAAATTAAAATTTAATTCCCGGTTGGTTTGCAGATTAGCCGTTGAAATCGGAAATCTTCATTTTCGAAAATTCGCTGCTTCAAATTTTAAAGGTCAGATCAATCTTGCTGATCAAATTATCACCGGAAGAGGAATGAATTTTTCATCCATGAACGGAACGGTGCAAATGGATGCTGCGATCAACGCTGCGCGGAAAGACAGTGTGATTATGTCTTGCAATGCAACGTGTTCAAAAGTAGATATCACACAGATGTTTTACCAGATGGAGAATTTTGATCAGTCAACGATGACGGATAAAAATGTAAAGGGAAAACTGAGTGCTGCTATGCAATTCAAATCCTCGTGGACGACAGACTTGCGCATCAATTCAAAGAGTGCTGTTTCCAATGCTGATGTTACGATTGAAAATGGTGAACTCAACGACTTCCGTCCCATCCTGGCGCTTTCAAAATACCTGAAGCTGGCTGATCTGAAGCACATTAAATTCTCTACGCTAAAAAATAAAGTTCAGATCAGCAACCGGAAAATTTTTATTCCGAACATGGAAATCAACTCAAGCGCACTGAATATCACAGGTTCGGGTGTGCATGATTTTGATAACATGGTTGATTACAAGCTACAGTTGTTACTCAGTGACATACTTGGTAAGAAAGTAAAAGATCAGAATACAGAATTCGGTGTCGTAGAAGATGATGGTCTTGGCAAAACCAAATTATTTTTGACCATGAAAGGTCCTGTGGATGATCCGAAAGTCGGCTACGACAGGAAAGGTGTTGCTGAAAAAATAAAAACCAGCATCAAAACAGAAAAGCAAACGCTGAAAGCCATGCTGAAAGAAGAATTCGGTTCCCATAAAAACGATCAGACTTCCGTTCAAAAGAAAAAGAAGGAAGAAATGCAGGTTGATTGGGAAACAAGTAGTGAGAAATAAACTTTCTCACTTTTTCATTCTTCGCCATTAAATTTTTTTTAACACCTTAGCGTTCCGATTTAAGGAGGATACCGCTTGAATATTTACACGCAAAAACAACGCTGGAAGATCTTATTGCTGATTGCCGCTCTTTTGATTGGTGCGGCTTCGCTTTGGTACACGAACAAACTCGTGAAGAACCTTGCGGAAGAAGAGCGGAAAAAGATTCAGCTTTGGGCTGAAGCCACCAAAAAGCTTGCTGACATCAACGATATAACGACCGACCTAAATTTCTTATCCAGTGTCATCAGCAACAACACCACCATTCCCGTTATCATGACGGACAGCAAAGATGAACTGGTTTCCAGCCGCAATCTTGATTCGCTGAAAGCTACTGACAAGGAATACATCCGTGAGCAGATTGCCATCATGCGTTCCTCGCATGAACCTATTGAGATTTTATTGCCCGGAGACAACAAGAATTATATTCTTTACAAAGATTCTACACTTCTTGTTAAGCTTCGGTACTATCCATATTTTCAGTTAGCGGTGATTGCGTTATTCCTTCTCGTATCGTATCTCGCTTTCAGCAATTCGCGCAAGGCAGAGCAAAACCAGGTCTGGGTTGGAATGGCGAAAGAAACTGCTCACCAGCTTGGCACTCCGCTCTCATCGCTGATTGCCTGGCTGGAGTTTTTGAAATTGAAAGGAGCCGACACTGCCTATACGAGTGAAATTGAAAAAGACATTCAGCGTTTGCAAACCATTACGGATCGTTTTTCAAAAATCGGTTCTGCACCAGCTTTGGAAAAAGAAAATGTGCAACAAGTATTACAACACTCTGTTGATTACATCAAATCAAGAACATCGGACAGAGTCTCTTTTTCCATTCATGGAAATGAGAAAAATGTAATTCATGCACCGATGAACATTCCGCTGTTCGAATGGGTGATTGAAAACCTGTTGAAGAATTCCATTGATGCAATGGGCGGCATGGGGACAATCAAACTTGCAATCACAGACCAGCACCAATTTGTTTACATCGATATTTCAGATACAGGAAAAGGTATTCCGAAAAATTCCTACAAAAACATTTTCAAACCCGGCTACACCACCAAGAAACGCGGCTGGGGACTGGGTTTATCATTGAGCAAACGGATCATTGAAGATTATCATGACGGTCAGATTTTTGTAAAAAATTCCGAAGTGAATAAGGGAACAACTATCCGAATCGTACTGAAAAAATAATTTTACTTCCAAGTAACATTTCAGTTAATTGAGTTGATTAGGTTAACTAAGTTGATTTATCAATGATCCCCTATTCGTATATTCGTACATATTCGTAATTCGCAGATGAGCGGCATCTATATCCACATCCCTTTCTGCAAACAAGCCTGCCACTACTGTGACTTTCATTTTGCCATTTCACTGGAAAAGAAAAATGATTTTTTGCAAGCACTGCTGGGTGAAATCAATTTACAAAAGAATTTTTTTTGGGTATCAAAAAATATTGACTCTAAAACAGCATCCGATCAAATCACAAATAAAAAATCACAAATAAAAACTATCTACTTCGGAGGCGGAACTCCTTCGCTTCTTTCTTCAGAAGAAATAAAAGAAATACTCGATGAGATTTCAAAATTCCATGATGTAAGTGAAGACGCTGAGATTACATTAGAAGCAAATCCTGACGATCTCACAAAAGAAAAATTAGAATCTCTAAAAGCCGCAGGCATCAACCGACTCAGTATTGGCATTCAAAGTTTTTCGGAGGATGATTTGAAATTCATGAATCGTGCGCACAATTCGCAACAGGCGATTGAGTCCGTAAAACTCGCGCAAGAAGTTGGCTTTAGCAACATCACGATTGATCTGATTTATGGAACGCCAACTTTATCCAATGAGCAATGGATTAAAAATCTTCAAATCGCATTCTCTCTGAATGTTCCACATCTTTCTTGTTATTCATTAACGGTAGAACCCAAAACTGCACTTGCACAATTCATTAAGAAAGGAACAGTTCCTCCTGTTGATGATGCAAAGTCTTCTGAACAATTTGAAATGCTGATGCGCCTTGCTCCTGAAAATGATTTTGAGCAGTATGAAATTTCGAATTTTGCGAAAGAAAAAAAATATTCGATTCACAACAGCAATTACTGGAAGAATGAAAAATATTTAGGGTTGGGCCCGTCTGCTCATTCTTACAACGGAACTTCGCGTCAGTGGAATATTGCGAACAATGCCATTTACATTCAGTCGCTTCAGTCCAACAAGATTCCTTTTGAGATTGAAGTCCTCACAAAAACACAACGTTACAATGAATACATCCTCACTTCACTGCGAACCATGTGGGGTTGTAGTTTGGAAATGATTAGTTCGGAGTTCGGAGAAAAATTTGTTGATTCGTTCAGTAAATCAGTCAACCAATTCCTAGATAACGGCTGGATAAAAGAAAACGAATCTGCTTATACGTTGACCAAAGAAGGAAAATTTTTTGCCGATAAAATTTCAGCAGAATTGTTTATTGCTCCGGGGTTTTTGAGTGATGAGGAGAATGAGTGAGTTGTGAAAGTGAGAAAGTGTGACGATGAGAAAGTGTGACGATGCAGGTTTTTAAAAGTCATTCAGGAGGAATCCATTTAGAAAAAAGTGTTGTCGCCAATCCATAAATGGATTCCTCCTGAATGACGAAATGCATTTGCTCACTCTCACACTTTCCAAATTTGCAAATTGAACTTTACGGCTGATTCATAAATAGATTCCTCCTGAATGACGAAATGCATTTGCTCACTTTCACACTCTCACACTTTCTAAATTTGTAAATAGAACTTCCCGGCCAATCCGCAAATAGATTCCTCCTGAATGACGAAAAGTATTTGCTCACTTTCTCACTCTCACACTTTCTAAATTTGTGAATTGAACTTTATGGCTGATTCATAAATAGATTCATCCTGAATGACGAAGAGATAATCTGCACATCTTCGCATTTGCACATTTACACATCATCTCACTTTCTCACCCTCCCACTTTTTCAACCTCATTTGCACATTACCAAATCTGCACATCATTCTTTTCCCGCCACCACAATCACTAACTCCCCCTTCACTGTTTTCAATTTAAAGTAGTCACAGACTTCCGCCAGCGTTCCGCGTTTTGTTTCTTCGAATAGTTTTGAAAGTTCGCGGGAAACACTTGCCTGTCGCTCATTGCCGAATGTTTCTGAAAATTGTTCCAATGTTTTCACAAGGCGAAAAGGTGATTCATAAAAAACCATCGTTCGTTCTTCTTCCTTTAATTGCTGAAGTCGTGTGGCTCTTCCTTTTTTGATCGGAAGAAATCCTTCGAAGCAAAAACGGTCGCATGGTAATCCTGAATTTACAAGAGCCGGAACAAATGCTGTTGCTCCCGGTAACGTTTCAATTTCAATTCCCGCGCGGATGCATTCACGTGCAATTAAAAATCCGGGATCAGAAATTCCCGGAGTTCCTGCATCAGTGATCAAGGCTATTTTTTCTCCTGAAGAAATCCGATCAACAATATCCTGCACAACTTTGTGCTCGTTGTGCTGATGGTAGGATTGCAACCGTTTTTCAATTCCATGATGTCTCAATAAAACAGAACTGGTGCGTGTATCTTCGGCAAGAATCAAATCCACTTCTTTCAGAATCCGGAGTGCACGAAGGGTAATGTCTTCGAGGTTTCCGATCGGAGTGGGAACAAGAAAAAGTTTAGACATGTTCAGGCGATGAATCTCCGTTCAACAAGATCCATAAAATGTTTTACGTGATTATCATGGTCTGACCAGTTAAAGCGACTCGCAACCTGCGCTGAAATAAATTGTTTAGCAGCATTCAAATCTCCGGCACTGTTGAGTTTGTCAACGGCTTCTGAATAATCCTGCAGGTTGCCGTCAAACAATTGGTTGATGAATAGAAATTTTTCGTTGATGCCAATAGACGCTTTCAGATCATGGATCGGCTTGCGATGTAAATTATCAGCAATGCTTTTGTTTCCTGTCTTTGCCGCAATGTGTTCATGAAGACTTTCTCCGTCTTCAAAATTATCTCCCAATGTATGCGCATCTTCGAACAGTGTGGCATTCACGCCACCTGATAATTTTTTCTTCACCAATTTTTCTTTCTGTTCTTCTACAGGATGAACGTCAGCTGCTTTGATTTCCAATTCTTCCATTTTTGTATGATGAACAGGTTCAGGAGTTGCTTCTTTTAAAACAGTTTCAACGGGTTTTGTCACTTCACTTTTTATTTCTTCTGTTTTTTTCTCAATCAATTTTTTCTCCGCAAGAATCCGCTGCATCACGGCATTTTTCACCTCATCCAGCGAAGAAAGTGCATTGGTGTGATTCAACATCAGAACGGCTTCATAAAGTTGCCTTGTATTCTGAAGCATCGTATCCAATTCCATCTGTGGAATGGTATTTTTGCTCTGGCTGGATTGCTCGTGCTGTTCCCTGAGTGCTTTTATCAGCAGATCAATCTGCTGGTGAATGCTTTGACGGTTCATGATAAATGTTTTTGCTTCTGCTTAAACGGTGAAGGTTTTAATTTATTTTTGTCTTTTCCTGTTCACCAAAGGTAGAAAGAAAATTAAATCCACTCCGCGTCATGTTTCTTGAACATTTAAAATCAACCGACCCTAAAAAAGGCTGCATCGAAGTTATCTGTGGTTCCATGTTTTCCGGAAAGACAGAAGAGCTTATCCGCAGACTGAAGCGGGCACGCATCGCCCAGCAAAAAGTTGAAATCTTCAAACCTCGCATCGACAAACGATACGATGAAGAGAAGGTGGTTTCACACGACTCCAATTTCATTCATTCCACTCCTGTGGATTCCTCTTCACAAATTCTTTTGATGGCCAATGACGTGGAAGTGGTTGGCGTGGATGAAGCCCAATTCTTTGATGATGAATTGCCGCAGGTGTGTGAAACACTTGCCAATCGTGGCATTCGTGTGATTGTTGCAGGACTCGATATGGATTATCTTGGCAAACCGTTCGGTCCGCTTCCGCAGTTGATGGCAACTGCCGAGTATGTTACAAAAGTTCACGCCATCTGCATGAAGTGCGGGAACCTCGCCAACCATTCTTTCCGCACCGTTGACAACAGTTCACGAATTCTTGTCGGTGAAAAAGACAGTTACATGCCGCTGTGCCGCAATTGTTTCAACGAGGAAAAAAACAAAGCCTGATTATCATTGCGTATGGAATATTTCATTCATAAAATAAGTGAGGTTGTCGGTGGCGCTCCGCATCTGAATGCGCCCGAGCATGCCATCATTGAAGATTTGCTCACGGATAACAGAACGGTCGCTCATGCTGAAACCTCATTGTTCTTTGCGATCAAAGGAGTGCGGCATGACGGACATAAGTTTATTGAAAACTGCATCAGCCAGGGAGTTTTCAATTTCGTAGTATCAGAATTCAATGATCATTTAAAGACACTTCATGCGAACTTTATTGTTGTTGATGATTCACTGAGTGCGTTACAGAATTTGTGTGCTTTTCATCGCAGTCAATTTTCTCTTCCGGTGGCGGGGATTACGGGAAGTAACGGAAAAACAATTGTGAAAGAATGGTTGTACCAATTGCTTCGTTCCGACAAAAATATTGTGCGTAGTCCGAAGAGTTACAACTCACAGGTTGGTGTTCCGTTGTCGGTGTGGCAAATCAACGAAGACCATCAGTTGGCTCTCATTGAAGCGGGAATTTCAAAGCCCGGGGAAATGAAGAATCTTCAGAAGATTATACTTCCTACCATTGGTATCTTCACGAACATCGGCACTGCACACGATGAAAGTTTTGAAAACATTCAGCAAAAGGTAAAAGAGAAACTGCAACTGTTTGCAGCGGCCGATATTTTTGTCTACTGCAAAGATTACAATGCCGTGAGTGAGGAGATTGCCAACGCTGATTTTCTGTCAGCCAAAACAAAATTTTTCACCTGGTCGAGAAAAACAAAAGCGGATATCCAGGTTGGTCGCATCAGCAAGAGCCAGGATGAATGCGAAATCCAGGCTGTTTACAAAAATGATTTCATCAAGATCAAAATTCCGTTTACAGATGATGCATCTGTTGAAAATGCAATTCATTGCTGGGCATTCATGCTGCTTCTTGGATACGAGCAAAAAATAATTGAAGAGCGGATGCAGTTTCTCAGTCCTGTCGCCATGCGGCTTGAAATGAAAGACGGCATCAACAATTGTTCAATCATCAACGACAGTTACAATTCCGATTTGGGATCACTCACGATAGCACTTGATTTTCTGAACCAACAGAAACAACATGCAACCAAAACCGTCATTCTCTCCGACATTTTACAGAGCGGAAAAAATGAAGAGAGTCTTTACCGCGAAGTGGCTGAGTTATTTGAAGCGAAAGGTGTGACAAAAATGATTGGTGTCGGAGAAGCCATTACGCGGCAACAACAGTTGTTCAACATCCCGAAAAAATTCTATCCAAGCACTGAAGAACTCCTCCGCGATTTTTCTCATCATGCGTTCAGGGATGAATCTGTTTTAATTAAAGGTGCGCGTCCCTTTGGATTTGAAAAAATCAGCAAAGCACTTCAACAAAAATCACATGAAACGGTACTTGAGATCAATCTCAACGCCCTTGTTCACAACCTGAATTATTATCGTTCGCGACTGAAACCAACAACGAAAATCATGGCAATGGTGAAAGCTTTTTCCTATGGAAGCGGAAGTTTTGAAATCGCAAGCATCCTACAATTTCATCATGTGGATTATTTAGCGGTTGCTTATTCTGATGAAGGCGTAGAACTCCGGAAAGCAGGAATCACTTTGCCGATTATGGTAATGAATCCGGAAGTACACAATTTCGATGCGATGATTCAGTACAAGCTCGAGCCTGAAATCTACAACTTTCGTTTGCTGAACCAGGTGAGTGAATTACTGAAATCAAACAGCAGCGTAACTCCATTGCCGATTCACCTGAAGCTGGACACGGGTATGCATCGCCTGGGTTTTGAAGAGAACGACATTGCAGAACTGATGGTTCGATTGAAGAACAGCAAGAACATTCACGTTCAATCCGTATTTTCTCATCTTGCAGGAAGTGATGAAGCAGAACATGATGGCTTCACAAAAATGCAGGTTGAAAAATTCAAACAGATGAGCGATCCGATCATTGATGCATTTGATTACCCGGTTTTCAGGCACATCTTGAATTCTTCAGGCGTTATTCGTTTCCAGGAAGCACAGTTTGATATGGTTCGGTTGGGAATCGGGTTATACGGTTTCGCTTCTACGTCACACGAGCAAACACATCTGCAGAATGTAGCAACATTAAAGACCACCATTTCCCAGGTGAAAACGGTTCCGGCAAATGAAACAATCGGTTACAGCAGAAAAGGGAAATTAAACAGGGACACACAAATCGCAACCGTTGCCATCGGTTATGCTGATGGAATCAACAGAAGACTGAGCAATGGAGTCGGAAAAATGCTGGTGAACGGAAAGAGAGTTCCCATTGTCGGCAATGTATGCATGGACATGTGCATGCTTGACATCACGGATGTACAGGCGAAAGAAGGAGATGAAGTGATTGTATTCGGAGCAGAATTACCCGTGAGTGAAATGACAAAAGCACTTGGAACAATTTCCTATGAAATCCTAGTCAACGTTTCACAACGCGTGAAAAGGGTTTACTTCCTCGAATAATTTTTCGATTTTCTTCCTAAAAGAATTTAGGCATTTTGTTGTAGTGCTTACTTCTTTGTCCTCGTTTGATAGCCGACACAAAAGAAAATGAAATCTCCGGTCCGCCTCCTGAACTGCTCAATGAGCCAAGCTGCGATGTAATCATATCGTAGCTGACACCTAAACCGAATTCATTGTATTCAAAACGCGTAGCAAAAATAAGGGCATCTCCGAAACGGTAAAAAGCTCCGTAACTGAAGAACATGTCACGGTGATAATTTGTATAGGTAGATTTAAACTGTACTTTGTTTTTAAAATATGTTCCTGCAACAATCTCCTGTTGATTGCCCTGAAGTTGCACCAGTGCTTTGGGCGCAAGCCAAAGCGTGTTGTACTGGTTCATGCTGATCTCCGCACTTCCATGAATGGCAATGCGGCTGTTTAGTAAATCTTCCTTATAGGAATAGAAAGCCAGATCCGGTTTAGTAATATGAGACATTGAGCCGCCCACGCAAACCGTATTGTTTCCATCAGGAATGTAATACCACATCAGCCCCGCTGTAAAATCAAAATAGGTCCGTTGCTGGAATTGTATGTTCTCGCCCGAGGGGAGTAATGGATCATAATCATTGGTGTTCCACTGATTGTCCCAGGTTGCTTTACTGAGATCAACCTCACGAGAGTCAAGACCTCCTCTAAAACCAACAGCGATGTAGTTATCACCATCGTCCAAAGTGGTGGTATATGCTAAAGATCCTTCAATGATGGTATGCGTGAACTTCGCCTCCCCCGCATTGTCCTGGTACACCATCAATCCGAGTCCGAAATAATTTTTCTTAAACCTGGATTTCGCAATAGGCATATCCAGTGAAACATGAATTGTCTTGTAAGCAGTAGCAATGCTTCCCCACTGTGCCTTGTAATTATTTGACATCCGGATTTTTCCATCAAAGATTCCAGTCATTGCGGGATTGACCAGTAATGGTGTTGAAAAAAACTGGGAGAAATGAACGTCCTGCGCTTGTGCAGATGTCGCAGCAAGAACGGCAGCGAAGAGCACAGACTGCTTCAGGATTTTCTTTATTTTATGTACGGTGCATTTCATAAACACAGCTCAGGTTTTATCTTATCAGCGCAACGGTTCCCGTTTGCGTAACGGAGAGTGTTGCATCATTGGGGTCAGTCGCATCAATTGTATCAAATATAACGAACGCTACATACGTGAATACTCCTCCATTCAACGGTTCACCGTTGTAGGTTCCATCCCATCCGGTATTCAGATCACTCGAATCAAATACTTTTTCTCCCCAGCGATCAAAGATGGCAAGCCGTCCGCTGAAGATGTGATTTCCACGGATACGCAATACATCATTTTGTCCGTCACCATTCGGAGAGAATGCATCAGGAATATAAACCCTTTTTTCGCGGGTGACAGTAACAACGACCTGCCTGATGGTATGACAGGTTCCGTCAGAAATTAAACAATAATATGTTGTGGTGTAGGCCGGGCTTGCAACAGGATTTGGAATGTTTGTAGAGTCGAGTCCTTCGGCAGGAAACCATTGGTATGTTATTCCACCACCGGCATGCAGCGTGTCGGATTCACCATAAGCGAGTGTAATGTCACCGCTGATTGTTGCAGTCGGAACACTGCTGACATTAATAAATGAATACTGAATCAGGGAATCAGTTCCTCCGTCATTGGTTGCAATCAATTTCACATCGAACAATCCATCTGATGTATAGCAAATATTGGTTGGGTTCTGAGCCGTTGAAGTATCCGGTGTTGCTCCCGGGAATTCCCATTGCCAATGCAGCGGAGTTGTGCTGCTTGTCTGATCAAAAAAGTTGACGCAAACGGTATCACAACCCGTGTTGATGTCAGAAATAAATCCAACACCAGGAGGAGGACAGAATGTTACATCAATATAGGAAGTAAGTTTCAGCGTATCCCTCCCATATGCATTGGCAACTATCAATTGAACATCGTAAGAACCCGGTGCCGAATAACAAATGTTAACGGGATTTTGCAAACTTGATACAGGAGTATTTGAAAATAGAAAACTCCACTGCCAACTGGTGGCGCTATCTGTACTAAGATCTGTAAAGTTTATGCAATTATTCTGACAGATAGATGTTTTAGAGGCTACAAAATTCGCTGTTGGTGGAACGCAATTATTTATCTTGATGTAATTCGTACGAATAATGGTATCGGTATCATTCGCATTATACACAGCAAACCGCACTGTATAGATTCCCGGAGTAGCATACGTAACAACAGGATATTGAGCGCTTGAAATCGCAGGAGTTCCACCTGGAAATGCCCAACCCCAACCGATCGGATTACCGGAACTTGTATCTCTGAAATGAAGCTGGCTACCTGAACAAGCTACTGTTGAATCAACAACAAAGTCAGCGACAACAGGAACAATCGCTGATGCTAACGTAATGTCATCAACAGCGAAAGCAGGATTCGTTCCGATTGCATCATCATTGTTAACCCATTGGAATCCGATTCTAACGTTCGCATTATTATTCGCAGAAGTCGGAAGTGACACACTATAA